>JBDSEE010000125.1:0-50336 GCA_039920245.1 Ferruginibacter sp. | reverse complement strand
GTAACATTTTGTTCTTAAAATCAGCAGGAATAAAAACAGGTGTTTCAGCATTTCTAAAATCCAATGCTCCAGCATGCAGGCCTTCAATTTCCTCCATATAAGCGTCGTACTTCTGTCGGGTAAACTGTTTATTGAAGCTTTCTCTTAATGCTGTATCCATAATGAAATCTTGATGTAAACTTAAAAATAATATATACTCCTCAAATACTGCCCGATGATTTCTCTTTCCAATCCCATTGCCATAAAAAAACCGGGCTCAACCCGGTATAAATTAAGAATATTATGATCAATCTCCCCATATCTCATCTTTACCTTCAAGCCATAGTTTTACCAGGTCAGTTGTTATAGACTTTGGCCTTTCTAGCGGGAAGCCAAGGGCCCTGTCCCAGCAAAGGCTTGACAAAACACCCAAGGCACGAGATACGCCAAACAACACAGTATAAAATTCATATTCTACCATACCATAATGCACAAGAAGCGCACCGCTATGAGCATCCACATTTGGCCAAGGGTTTTTTATTTTAGCTATTGACTGCAAAATAGGCGGCACAGCTTCATAAATATTCCAAACCGTTTGTACCAGAGGATCATCTGGCATATGCTTTTTGCCAAATTCCATTTGGGCCGTAAACCTTGGATCTGTTTTTCGTAAAACAGCATGACCATAACCCGGCACAACTTTTCCTTCACTCAATGTTTTCTTTACATATTCCTCTATCTGTTCCTTGGTAGGTGCATCACTTCCTATTTGTTCTCTCAGTTCAAATATCCATTTTATCACTTCCTGGTTTGCCAGGCCGTGCAAGGGGCCCGCCAACCCGTTCATACCAGCCGCAAATGAAAGGTAAGGGTCACTTAAAGCAGAGCCTACTAAGTGTGTTGTATGAGCGGATACGTTACCACCTTCATGATCGGCATGAATGGTCATGTACAACCGCATAAGTTCTTTAAATCCTTCATCTTCGTAGCCCATCATATGAGCAAAGTTTCCGGCCCAATCTAATAAGCCATTGGGTTGAATGTGATCGCCATTTTTATATTTCCTGCGATAGATATAAGCTGCGATCCTGGGTAGTCTTGCAATCAAGTCCATGGCATCATCAAAAACTGCATCCCAGTAATCTTTTTTATTCAGTCCCTTTGCATAACGTTTAGAAAATTCACTTTCAGTTTGCAAACTCATAATTGCAACTACAAATTGTGTCATAGGATGTGTACTTACAGGCAATGCTTCAATGCTTGCAAAAACATGATTTGGCACATGACTCCGGCGCTGCCATACACTTGAAAGATGGTGCACATCATCTTCTGAAGGCAGCCTTCCTACAAGCATCAAATAAAACAATCCTTCCGGCAATGGCTCTGACCCACCCGAAGCCTTTGGAAGTTTTTGCTGCAATTCGGGAATGGAATAACCCCGAAAACGAATGCCATCAGCAGAGTCAAGCAGGGAGGTTTCTGTTACCAATCCTGTTATGCCACGCATTCCCTGGTAAACCTGGGCAAGTGTTACCTCACCAATTTTTTTTTCACCGTGTTCTTTTAAAATTCCTTTTATTTCTGCCGAAACAATATCAGCTTGTTCTTTGAACCTGTCTTTTATAATACCCATAAAATCTATATTATCGGTTAATTAATTTTTTTTGTTTGCTTTGTCTTCCATAGCAACATGGTTGTGTTATTTTAATCCCGATATATCGGGACTCATTTGTGGAGAATATCATTTGGCAACTTTTCCAAAAACAATCCTATTCTGATCGATTAAAAGATGTTCAAAAATACGAAGGGTTATAAGGTTAAACAAATGATTAGAACATAAAGTTTTATTTAAGTGACCGGTGGCAATAAAATGCAAAGGATATGAAAAACGATTTCTTCGCCGAACATGTTCTAAAATACAAGGTTACGACCAAGCATAACACTTTATTCGCCGGGCAAGGTCAGAGACGCCCGTCAACAATTTCCATTGGTTTAAGTAAATTGAATACCGGGATTCGGAAAAAAGATAAATTATTTAGGAGCTCTTTTATATAAGTAAAATGCAAGTAGCGCAAAAACCATGTTGGGCAGCCAGGCGGCAAGCCAGGGCGTAAAACTGCCCTTGGTAGCAAACACTACACTAAACCTGCTGAATAAAATATACATGAAACTTAAAATAACGCCGATGGCCAAATGCATACCGCTGCCGCCACGAACCTTCCTTGCTGCCAGTGTAGCGCCAATGATGGACAAAATAAGCACCGACATCGGTATGGCATCCCGGTTATAACGTTCCACTTGCAGGGAACTAAGATTTTCTGAGCCCCGCATCTTTTCCTGTTTTATAAACTGGTTTAATTGTGGTGTGGGCATTTGGTCTTTTAGGTAATCATCCTTGCGCAGGTCGATAGGCTTGAAATTATAAGCCATAAGAAGTGAATCATGCAGTGTAACCTTTTCGCCCAGGCTATCCAGTCTGCGTTCCATCACATTGTTTAGCCGCCACTTCGATTTCTTATCATCCCAGGTAAAATAAACGGCTCTCAGGCTGTTCACTAATTTATTGTTTTTAAACTGTTGCACAAACATGCCATTGCCGGTTTTACTCACCGTATCGTAACCCTTTATCCCCGCATATGTAATAGAATCGATCCTAAAATATATGTTGGTAACATAAGAGGTATTTGTATTCACTCCCCGATTTACATCTACATATGTTTTTTCAAAGTCGCCCCATTTTTTGTTTGCTTTTGGAATCATGTATTGATACCCACACCACAGTAACAGGCTTAGCAACCCCCCCGCTATTGCATATGGCAGCAAAAATCTTTTGAAACTTACGCCACTGCTCAGTATGGCTATAACCTCGGAGCGGCCTGCCATTTTGGAGGTAAAGAATATTACGGATATAAAAATAAACAACGGGAAAAGCATTGCATCAATGCGGGGAACGAAGCCAAAATAATAATCAGTAAGGATACGCCACGCCGGCAATTTAGATTTTACAAAGTCATCCGTTTTTTCACTTATATCAACCACCACTACTATCGCCGTCATGAGTAAAAGACAAAAAAAGAATGTAGTGAGATAACTCCTGATGATATAACTGTCAATTTTTTTCACTGCGGCAAGTTATACCGATTTGATTTAAAAATTAGTCCAATGCTTTTCTATCGGTATTTACCAAACCCTAAAGCACTAAATCTATACAAAATTTCAGTGACTACACATTGGCCCGAAATGAAATTCCGTTTTGTATTTCGGCAAACAAAAATCTAGTTGGTAGCAGCATATTAAAGAAATTAAATAAATTAAAGTTGATCATTTTAGATTAGCTGCAATCCAACCACTGGTCCATGCATGCTGAAAGTTGTAGCCTCCAGTGATTCCATCAACGTTCATTGCCTCTCCTGCAAAATAAAGACCGGGCACCAACTTGCTTTGCATGCTAGAAGCATTTATTTCGCTCAGCTCAACGCCACCTGCCGTAACAAATTCTTCCTTAAAAGTAGTTTTGCCTTTCACTTCAAACTCCTGTGCACAAAGAATTTTAGCCAGTTTATTTTGTGTTTTTGCTGGAAGGTCGGCCCATCGCATTTCAACAGACAGAGCGACTTCGCTTAAGAAATATTCCCATAGCCTTGATGGCAACAAGAATGGATTACGGTTTACAATCTTCTGCGATGCAAGGGAGAATCTAAATCCTTGTAATTTTTCTATCATACTATTTTCATGATATTCAGGTAACCAGTTTATAACAACCTGGTAGTTGTAATTTTTTTCTGCAAGAATGCCTGCGCCCCAGGCCGATAATTTTAAAATAGCAGGCCCGCTTAGTCCCCAATGTGTGATCAATAAGGGACCTTGTTGCTGGAGTTTGGTTCCCGCGATCTTAACCTGCACATTTTCTACAGCTATACCCATCAGCGATGTAATCTTATTGCCGGGAAGATTGAATGTAAATAAGGATGGAACAGGTGATGCAATATGGTGGCCCAGTTTATTTATCCATTCAAACTGTGAATACTTAGCATAACCACCGGAAGCAATGCATACATAATCTGCATTTAATACATTTTCATTTTTTAATATTATCGTAAACCTATCGCTTTGGCCCTTTTGCTTTGTTTTGAAAATTTCCTTCACTTCTGCATTCATCATTATTTGCACTTTATACTTTGATGCTTCTGAAAGCAGGCAATCAATAATGGTTTGTGAATTATCTGTTACGGGAAACATCCTGCCATCATCTTCTGCTTTTATTTTCACGCCACGAGATTCAAACCATGCAATCGTATCCGTAGTAAAAAAATGATGAAAAGCTTTTTTCAAAAATGCAGAGCCTCTCGGGTATTTTTTTATCATATCTGCCATGCTGAAACATGCATGTGTAACATTGCAACGACCGCCACCACTCACTTTTACTTTACTTAAAAGTTTTGAAGTTTTTTCTACGAGTGTAACCTGTATATGTGGATGAATTCTAGCAGCATTTACTGCACAAAAAAAACCAGCTGCACCGCCACCGATCACTACCAGTTGTTTTTTTTGCATAAAAATGTATGAAGGATAAGAGGATCTCGTAATTTTTTAGAAGGTCATTTCTTTCACTCCCTTATCCACCGTTAAGCGGCCAAGCGTTTTCGATTGGATTTCTTCAACTGACACGCCCGGTGCAGTTTCCAAAAGCAGGAAGCCTTCGTTTGTTATTTCCATAACAGCCAGGTCAGTTACAATTTTTTTTACACAGCGAACCCCCGTGAGTGGTAATGTACATGCCGGAAGCAATTTACTTTCGCCTTTAGGATTTGTATGAAGCATTGCCACAATTATATTTTTTGCACTGGCAACCAGGTCCATTGCACCACCCATGCCTTTCACCATTTTTCCTGGAATTTTCCAATTGGCTATATCGCCTGTATCGCTTACTTCCATTGCACCCAATACAGTGAGATCTACTTTGCCCGAACGTATCATTCCAAAGCTGAGCGCACTATCGAAAAATGCAGAACCAGGCAAAGTAGTTATGGTTTGTTTTCCTGCATTAATCAGGTCGGGGTCTTCTTCTCCTTCAAAAGGAAATGGTCCCATACCAAGCAAGCCATTTTCACTTTGCAAAACCACATCAATCCCTACAGGAATATAATTTGCAACCAGCGTTGGAATACCAATACCTAGGTTTACATAGAACCCATCTTTTAGTTCTTTCGCTATGCGTTGAGCTATTTGGAATTTATCTAAAGGCATTATAGAAATTGTGAATAGTGAATTGTAATAGTGAATGGTGAATTAGAAAGATTTTAAAACCAGTCAACTTTCAACTAATATTTTTATCAATTCTTTTTTCTAACCGTACGTTGCTCAATCCTTTTTTCATAATCGATTCCCTGGAAAATACGCTGAACAAAAATTCCTTGTGTATGCACCTGGTTCGGTTCAAGACTTCCTGCCGGTACTAATTGTTCTACTTCTGCAATTGTGATCCTGCCTGCCATTGCCATCAAAGGGTTGAAATTTCTTGCAGTGTCTTTAAAAATAAGATTACCCTGGTCGTCACCCTTCCATGCTTTCACAAGTGCATAATCAGCATCAAAAGCATATTCAAGCAAATAATCTTTTCCATTAAAATTTCTTATTTCCTTTCCTGCTGCTACTTCAGTACCTACACCAGCCGGTGTAAAAATAGCTGGCATACCATAGCCTGCAGCCATGCACCTGGTAGCGAGTGTACCTTGTGGCACGAGTTCTACTTCCAACTCACTACTTAGCAGTTGTCTTTCAAATTCTGCATTCTCCCCTACATAAGATGAGATCATTTTTTTTACTTGCTTTTGTTGCAGCATCAGGCCTATTCCAAAATCATCCACGCCTGCATTGTTGCTGATGCATGTAAGATTTTTCACGCCCAATTTTACTAGTGCAGTAATACAATTCTCAGGAATTCCACAAAGTCCAAAACCACCTAACATAATAGTAACTCCATTAGTAATACCTGCTAAAGCTTCGGCTGCATTTTTATATACTTTATTCATCTGTTACAGTGATACTTTTTTCTCTTCCGGAATGCCTTTAAGTTGTTTTCGCCTGGTTGTATCATTTAAAATAATTTGTCGCCGTGCCTGAACGGCCATCATGCTGTCCAATATACTGTTCATTTTTGCAGGATGATCCAAATAATAATTATAACTTTTATAAAATTGTTCTTTGGTTACTTTATGCGTTTTAAAAACAATATTCTGCAAACGCAAATTTTCCGCAACAGCATTCTTAGTAGAATCTACTGCAATAAAATCAGTAGTGTAAACATCTGCCCGCAGGTAATCCCAGAATACTTCCTGCATTTTTTTCGGAGGCAAAATTTCTTTGGGCAATGAATCATCCTGGCAGGAACATAGCAGGACTAATACCGCAAAGGCCTGAATTATTTTCATTTCAGCGCTTCTTTGTAATTACCTGCATTGGTAAGATCAAGTTTTGGCAATATTTCCAACGCTCTTGCTTTCTCAGTAGGCTTTGCCTTGGTAAAGACCTGGATAAGCTCATTGGATTTTCCGGCAAAGAAAAACTGGTTGATCATTGTATTAGGATTATCTGCATTGAAACCATTCAAGAGATTTAGTACATTTAATAACTCTGCACGTGCTGCATTTTCATCTTCATACATTTTATCTAATCCAAGCCTGTAATAATTATAATAAACATCATGCATGATATTATACCTTGAGTTGAGCATATTTTCTGTGAGCCAATAACGATTCCTGACTCCATCAAAAGCTTTCCATCCACTTATACCACGACCATCAGGTGAATTATTTACGATGTTCTGTGCTTTTAAAAAATAAGCATCCCCGCCTTTTGGCGAAAATGATGCATAGTCAAATGCCAATATCATATTGGCATAATAAGCAAAAACTGCAGTAAGGTTA
This sequence comes from Ferruginibacter sp., assembly GCA_039920245.1. Classification (GTDB taxonomy): domain Bacteria; phylum Bacteroidota; class Bacteroidia; order Chitinophagales; family Chitinophagaceae; genus Ferruginibacter. Next base: position 43,431 of record JBDSEE010000125.1, on the reverse strand, counting down.
CTCACTAGTGCATCTGTACCACTAACCCTGTTTTCATTGAACTCTAGTTGCTGAAATTCAACATATTTGAAAATAACATTTTCATCTTTATAATTAATGATAGGGGAAACATAAGAAGTATTAAAAACAGGTCTTGCCGCTTGTACAGTAAGTGAGGCATTGTAAACATTGGCTTCAGTTCCCTGCTCAAGGTTTAGCAAAAAATTGCAGTCAATTTTTTCATTTGGTGCAAAAACATCCGAAGACCACTTCCTGTTATTGAGAAAATTATTTAGCGCCGTTTGAAGCGTTGTGAAGGTACTTTTATTGACAACAGTATTAACTCTTGTTGCCACAACAGTTACCCTTGCATTCAATTCCTGCGAGTGGCTGCTGAAAAAACTACCAACAGCTATACAACAAATGATAAGTTTACGCATGGTTTTTTATAATACAGTTTAAAATGTCTGAGGCTATTGCTTGTTTTGATTTCAGGGCAAAAGGAAATTCATTTCCTGCCTTATCAAAAATAGTGATTTTGTTATTGTTGCCCCCAAATCCTGCGCCTTCATCCTTTAAGGAATTCAATACGATGAAATCAGCATTCTTCGCTTCAAGTTTTTTTACTGCATTATCCTTTTCATGTTCTGTTTCAAGTGCAAATCCTACCAGCACCTGGTCATCTTTTTTTATTTTTCCCAATGACTTTAAAATATCCACGGTTTTTTTCAATTCAAGTGTCATGGTATCAGCATGCTTTTTAATTTTTTCTGATGCGACATGTACAGGCATATAATCTGCAACTGCGGCACACATAATTGCTATATCTGCCTGCGGAAAGTATTTCATAGAGGCTTCATGCATCTGATCTGCAGTTTTAATCTTTATTATAGAAGCATTCATTGGCAAGGTCTCACTCGTCGGACCTGTTACAAGAATAACTTTTGCCCCCCGGGCAATTGCTTCTTTTGCCAATGCAATCCCCATTTTGCCGGTAGAATAATTTCCAATAAAACGAACAGGGTCTAAATGTTCATAAGTGGGTCCTGAAGTTATTAAAATTGTTTTGCCTTTAAGTTGCTGGTTTATTGAAAAAAAAAACTGCAATTGTTCTACAATATCTGTTGGCTCTGCCATCCGTCCGGGGCCAAATAGGCCGCTGGCAAGTTCTCCATCAACAACGGGTATTAATATATTTCCAAAGCCCTGCACAGTTGCCAAGTTTTGTTTTGTTGCAGGATGGTTCCACATATCCTCATCCATTGCCGGGACTAGCATTACAGGGCAGGTAGCTGAAAGGTAAACAGCCAATAAAAGGTTATCGCATGCACCTTGTGCCATTTTAGACAATGTATTGCAACTTAAGGGAGCAACTAACATTATATCTGCCCAACGACCGAGGTTTACATGGTTGGCCCATTCACTTTCATTAAATACATCACTCAGCACTTTGTTCTTAGATAATGTTCCCAATGTAAGTGGTGAAATAAAATCTTTAGCAGAAGGCGTCATGATGACCCTGACTTCGGCACCAGCTGTAACCAGTAGCCTGATAAGTAGTGCTGATTTATATGCAGCTATGCTACCAGTAACTCCCAATAATATTTTTCTTCCCTTAAGCATAAAAAAGCGACAGTGTGTACCGTCGCTAAAATTAGATATTCTTATCGAAATGAATGTTTAAAATTGAATGCTATTAACTGAAAAGATCTTCATCATTCCTACGGTGATAAATCTTGTCCTCAAGAAATTCAGTAGTTGCAAGTAATGCCGGGTTAGGCATACGCTCATAAGCACGTGAAATTTCGATCTGCTCTTTATTTTCATGTATTTCTTCCAGGCTATCGGTATGGCTGGCAAATTCTTCCAGTTTGTTATGTAATTCTTCTTTAATAGTAATATTTATCTGGTTTGCACGCTTGGCAATGATAGCAATTGATTCATATAAATTACCAGTCTTATCTTTTAGTTCAGATAACCTTTTAGGTTCTACCACGCTGCTGGTATTACTGCTTAACTGACGACGTAGTTTGCTCATTTTGTATTGCTTTTATATTGTTTTTACTTAAGTTGCTATATTCTTCTGCTTCTTTCAGCAGTTTACTTTCAGGGAACCTGTCCATAAAATCTTCATAATTGCTTACCACCAATTCATAACGCTCTATTTGTTTTTCTACATAACTGAGTTTTGCAAACTTATAGTATGATTTAATCACCATCAGTTTATACTCTTCGCCATTTTTGGAATCAGCATAACCGTTCAGTAAATCGGTATACGCTATAGCTGCAGCCCTGAAATGACCTAAGTCATAAAACAGTTTTGCTGCCCTGTTATCCTTTTGTTCCAGCTTAAGCCTGCTAGCATCAATAATCTGTGTCGCATCTTTTATCCGTGATGATCCAGGATGTGTACTGATGAAGGTCTGCATCATGTTCATAGCCTTGATAGTATTCACCTGTTCTAACTCAAGCTTTGGACTTTGCTTGTAAAAACAATATGCCCGCATATAATCCACTTCTTCTGCACGGGCACTGGTAGGAAAAACTTCCAGGTAACCTTTGAAAAGATTTTCAGCGTCTCTGTAAAGATCCTGGTAGAAGAAGCAATAAGCATATTTATAATAAAGATCTTCAAACTTTTGTGTCCCTTTATAAACCGGGAAAAGGGATTCGTATAGTTGCTGGGCGTACCTATACTTTTTCTTTGCATAATACTCGTCTGCTTTTTTTAATTGATATTCAAAATCCTTACTTTTCTGCACTTTGGTAAATTGGTTGCATGAACTAAGCAGGAAACAAACAAAAACAATACTTAAAGCCGTTTTAATAAATTTCATAAAGAAGCGCAAAATTAGCTGATTTACACCAAAAATGAGCGTAAAATATAATCTATCCAAAATTGGCCTGTTAATGAATTTATAAAGGACAGCACTGGAGTTATTCAATTAATCAATGCATACTGATCCCATATCACTTGTCGCTATTATTTCTTCCTGAAAAATATCCGCAATGGTACTCCACTAAAATTAAAATTTTCCCGGAGTTTATTTTCCAGGTAATGTTTGTAAGGTGCCTTTATATCATCGGGGTAATTTGTAAAAAATGCAAAGCTTGGTGTATGAGTAGGTAATTGAGTCACATATTTAATTTTCACACTATTGCCCCGTACTACCGGTGGATGATAGCTTTCAATGGCCTTGAGAAGAACATCATTCAATTTAGAAGTAGGTACTTTACGATTTTTGTTTTCATATACTTCCAGGGCAGCTTCAATACTTTTTAAAATACGCTGCTTTTCTGTTACAGAAATAAATAGGATAGGAACATCGGAAAATGGTGCAAGCCTTTTCTGCAGATCTTTCTCATAGTCTTTAGCTGTATTTGTAGCTTTTTCAACCAAGTCCCATTTATTTACCAGCACCACGAGCCCTTTCCCTTTTTTTTCTGCCATTGAAAAAATGGATAAATCCTGGGCAGTAATGCCTTTTTCAGCATCCAACATGAGCATACATACATCGGCTTCATCCACTGCTTTAATAGCCCGGATCACTGAATAGAATTCAAGATCTTCATGCACTTTGGCCTTACGTCGTATCCCCGCAGTATCTATCAATATAAACTCTTTATTGAATAAATTATAATGGGTATGAATGGAATCTCTTGTAGTACCAGCAATATCACTTACGATTGTTCTTTCTGTGCCAATAAGTGCATTCAATAATGAAGACTTGCCTACGTTTGGCTGCCCAATAATTGCAAACTTTGGAAGTGAATCCTCATCGTCATTTTCAGCATTCTCTGTTATAAGCGCTGTCACTACATCAAGCAACTCGCCTGTGCCACTACCGCTGATAGAAGATAGAAAAAAAATATGTTCGAAGCCCAGGCTATAAAATTCGCTTGCTTCAAGTAACCTGTTATGATTATCTACTTTATTCACAACAAGAAAAACTGGTTTTTTGCTTTTGCGCAGCATATCGGCCATGCTTTCATCCAGGTTGGTAATGCCTGTAGCAGCATCTACCATAAATACAATTGCATTCGCTTCCTCAATAGCAATATGAACCTGTTTGCGAATTTCCCTTTCAAAAACATCATCGCTACCAGCCACAAAACCGCCGGTATCAATAACATTAAAGGATTTACCAGCCCATTCAGCCACGCCATATTGCCTGTCACGTGTTACACCACTAATATCATCAACGATGGCTTTTCGCTGCTCCAGCATCCGGTTAAAAAAAGTGCTTTTCCCTACATTTGGTCTGCCCGTAATAGCTAAAGTAAAATTCATGGGCGCAAAGGTACGCTATAGAGGTTAAGCGTTTAGTGTTTTTAGCGTTTCTAGACTTAATTAAATCTCATTGGAGTTTGACTTGGAATCGGTATCTTATTAATTAGTAACCATATTCCTTCAGGAATAAATCACTATCCCGCCACTTGGGGCGCACTTTTACAAATAACTCCAGGAAAACTTTCCGCTGAATGAAGGCTTCTATATCAACACGGGCAAGAGAGCCCAATTTTTTTATCATGGAGCCGCCTTCGCCAATTATGATACTCTTCTGAGTGTCTCGCTGAACGATTATATCGGCAGAGATTTTTACCAGCGTAGTTTTTTCTTTGTACTCCCTAACCAACACAGTGGCATGGTAAGGAATTTCTTCGTGGTATAGCTGGTAAATTTTTTCTCGTATCATCTCACTCACAAAGAATTTTACGGGCATATCACTTATATCATCGCCTTCATAAAAAGGTTCTCCTTCTGGTAGATAATACAGGATTCTCTGGAGCAAATTATCTATTCCTTGTTTTTGCAAAGCTGATAATATGATCACTTCTTTGCAATATGGTTGTTTTTCAAAAAACGTTTTAGCATCTTCAATTTTTTGCTTATCACTTACCGCATCTGATTTATTAAGTAAAATCAAAGCCGGTGCCTTTAAACGTAATTGGGTAAAAATGCTATTGCTTTCCTCAACGGGTTCTCTTACATCTGCAATTAACAGAGCTACATCAGCATCTTCCAGGCTTCCTTTTACCGCCGCCATCATTTTTTCGTGGAGCTTGTATTTTGTTTCTATGATACCTGGAGTATCAGATAAAATTATCTGGTAATCTTTATCAGAAAGAATTGTTTTTATTCGATGCCGGGTCGTTTGTACCTTATGAGAAACTATGGCCATTTTCTCGCCCATGAGAGTATTCAATAAGGTGCTTTTACCAGCATTTGGCTTACCAAAAATATTTACAAAGCCCACTTTCATACACTATCATTATTAATAAAAAATGCCCCGATGGAAAATCGGGGCAAAACTATCTTAAAAAAATGGCATTAGAGCCTAACGAAAGTAGCTGTTGCCACATCACCGCTAACGAAGAGACTGTTACCCGTCAATGACATATTACTACAATTAAAAGAACTTACATTGTAAGCGTCGCCATCATAGGTCAAGGTATTGCCAGACAAGCTCCAACTGCTGTTATACGAGCCAGAAGGATTGCAGATCGTTCCTGCATCCTGGTAATTAAAGCTGCCATTTGAATCGAAAATATAAATATCATCTTTCTCACACGCTGATAGTGAATTATACAAATCAACTTCTGGGGAACTTGGGGTTTGCTTGTATTTTAATGATGTAATCTTGTAAGACCCTGCAACCGAGGCACTGTTTAAGTCGCAATTATTATCTTTTTTGCAGGAACTAAATAGAATTCCGGAAAAGGCAATTAACCCTAATAACTTTTTCATGATGATTTTTTTGGTTAAAACTATTGCGGGAATATTGTAAAAATTGTACCAAAAATGAAAAATGTAAGTAGATGTATGAAGAAAGAATTAATCGATCAACTGGTTTTTCATAGCATAAAATACGAGCCCAACTGAATTTTTAACTCCAAATCTTTCCATTAGCCTGTCTTTTATAGCTTCAACAGTTCGTGCACTAATTCCCATTTTACCTGCAATCTCACTGGCGGTAAATTCCATACATACGAGTGTAAGTACTTCTTTTTCCCGCTCCTTAAGAACAACTTCTGAGGTAAGGCTTGGGTTTATTTTTTGTTTATTATAATTCTTTCGAATTAAAACTTTATTTACAAATGGATTTAGATAAAAACCTGTCTCCATTACTTCGGATAATGCTTTCCGAATTTCTGAAGGATCTGTACTCTTTAATAAATACCCGGCAGCCCCACAGTCCATAAGATGTCCAACAAAACGTTCGTCTTCATACATAGTTAGAATGATGACACGTATATGAGGAAACCTTTTAGTAATTTCTTTAGTTGCATCAATGCCATCTTTAATTGGCATCTTAAGATCGCAGAGAATAATGTCTGGCTGTGCGTCGGGAATTTTTTGTAAGAGGTCTTCACCATTCTCCGCTTCCATCACAAATTTTATGTGAGTATAGGGACGAAGGGACAAGATCACTCCCTTTCTGAATATCTTGTGATCATCAGCTATCGCAACCTTTATTAAATCGGGAATCATAAGTTGGGGGTTAGTAGCCTTGTAATAATTTTTTTGCGTTCACTATTACTGCTTAAGCCCTAAAAATAGTAAAAAAAATTATATGACAGGCTCTTTAGGAATTTCAAGGGTTACTTTATAGTATGTCTGGCTACTATCTATTTCAAATAAAATTCTACCATTGAGTACTTTCATACGACTTGCAATGTTCTTTAGGCCCAGCCCCTGGGAAAAATAATTTAGCTTATCAAATTCTGCCTGAACTATGCCCTTACCATCATGATGTAATCGAATATACATATGTGTGGCACTTGAATTTTGGGTTAGATGAATAAACCCGGCGTTACTATGTTTGATAATATTATTTATCAATTCCTGGATAATTCGAAAAACCAATAATTCCTGGTCTACTTTAAGGCGCTGCCTGTAATCATGAAAACGAGCGCTGGCATTTAGAGAACCGCTTCCGCTTATTTTTTGAAATAAATCTGTTGTGGCACTTTCCAGACCAAAGTTTTTTAATGTGGGTGGCATAAGGCTATGGCTAATATTCCTGATGAGGAGTATTGCGTCATCAATTATTTGTTTAGCGCTGAATATACTTTGTAACTGTTGGGCCTTCTCCTGGTTTACAAGATTTTCATTAAGATAAAGTCTTGCAGTTGCCAATAAAGGACCTGCATCATCGTGAAGATCTGCAGCAATACGCTGGCGCTCTTCTTCCTGAAAACGTATGGATGCATCCAGGTAGATCTGCTGCTTTTCTGCCTCAAGCTTCTTCATTTGAATATGGTAACGAATAACCTTTCGCTGGTGCATTATTACAAATACAATAATTACAATTGCCAGGGTTATCATGCCGACAGACCCCACAAACATTAGCTGGCTTACGTCGTTATTCACCTGAGCCTGTAAGAAATACATTGAGGTTAGGGTTTAGTTGGGTTAAGGGTAAATTCGTCTAATTGAAGGTCTCTGGGTATAAGTAATTCCTCACTGTTAGTTTCTACATGTTCTGTGGCCAATAGAGCCATGCTTAATACGATATTCTTAGTAATTGTAACTAGACCATAGATGATCCGCATTTGATTTAAAAATGCCTTATCAGAACTATAGTTTGTAAATAGAAAAAAGAAAAAATTGCCGGTGAAGTATAAAAAAAATCCGACGCAAATCCAGAATGTTATAGACTGATATAAAGGGTAGAGAAAAACGGTTTGCATTTTCTCATAGAAAAAATAGATTAAAATCATAATTAATGATAGTGAAGACACTATAATAGCATGATTATTAAATTTTAATTGATTTGTAAAAAAATAATCAACCATTGCATAGAGGGCAAATACAATAATTGAAAGTCTAATTATTTTTCTTACTAAAAGGGATTTTATAATAGTTGAAATAAAATATGCAATTAAGCCATATTCGCTTATGTTATAAATTCGAATTATGAATAAATAAATTCCTTTAGAATGAAGTAATTGAAGGGAAACTTGAACAAGTATGACGAATAATGCAACTACACACGCATATATAAAAAAAACCTTCAATGCTTTTGTATTTAGCTTTTTATAAAAAAGTATACAAAAGATTAAAGGCAGAAGTTCTGAAAAATAAGTGATATTGGCTAAGTAATTTAAAATGGCTCAGTTAGTTTAGTATTTCAAAAATAACCAACTGTTTCCCAAATAAAAAATTTACTTAGTCAACTGAAAAAGATGCTGCTTCGTCCAAAATGTTAGAATACATGTTAATGATTTAATTAGTGGTTCACGATTAAATATCACTGTAAACTTCACACATTACGTAGATTCCCCCAAGTGGTTATCAAACATCACGTATAACTACGAATACTATAAAACACTATGCCAGTAAGGATTACAGCTTAAAATATCATGATAAAAGAATTTAAATATAAGGTAAATATACGAATACTAATTAGTAATTTTACTATGAACATTCTCGTATCTTTACCAAGTAAACAAGGTTATCTTCTAAAGATCAAGGAGCAAAAACAAAAAAACCACCCTTAAAAAAGGATGGTTAGACTTAAAAATCTTTGGGGATTAAAACGGGCTAAGAGATAAACAAGTTGATTGGCAAAGTCTCACAAGCACAAACAGGTCTTTTAAAGGATATTTGGCAATGTTTAATGGATATTTGGATAATTGGAAATCTTTCAGTGGCTTGGCCAATCAACTTAAACAAAAGTACTGACGGGGAACCAGGGGTACAAGAGGAAGAATGCCCTTTTTTTCCTTTACAGGTTTTACTTTTTTGAAAGTACAAATGCAAAGCTGGCAAGCAGAAATACTTATAAATGTATTCGTGTTTTTACCAGGTAATTTTTCTAAAACGTACTGATTATCAAATACGTGAGTAGTAAATTGGCTAAATAAATTTACATGCCGATTATGTTTTTTAATATTATATCATAACTTCAACTTCGTATTAACCCATTACCAAAACAATGTCCACAGAAAATTTGATTAAAATTGCCATAGCTGATGACCATAAGATATTTAGAGATGGTATAAAGATGGCACTGGCCGGCAAGATGAACCTGAAAATGCTATGGGAAGCTGAAGATGGAAAAGACATGATGCACAAAATAGCGATAAAGAAACCTGATGTGTTATTAATGGACATCAGGATGCCTGAAATTGATGGCATTAATGGTATCCAACTGATCCGGAAAGAATTTGAAGAAATAAAGATTATCGTACTTACAATGTATGATGATCAGCAAATGATAAGCAAAATGATGGAAATGGGCGCTAATGCTTACCTCACCAAAACTACTGACCCTGAAGAGATTTACGAAGCCATTCTCACTTGTATGAATGATGATTTCTATTTTAACGACCTGGTAAATAAGGCCGTAATGGGTAAATTGATGCAAAAAAAGAATGTAAGGCAGCACTATGGCACCAATACTCCGGTAAATTTCAATGAAAAGGAAATCAAAATCCTGCAATTGCTTGCCGAAGACAAAACCACTGAGGAAATATCGAAGATCATTTTTTTAAGTCCCCGAACAATTGAAACAATTCGGCAGAATATGAAAACCAAGGTTAATGCTAAAACCATTGGTGGTCTTATAATGTATGGTATGCGGAATAAATTGATCGAGTAACCTTTCTGGTATTGAAAGACAAGGAAAAGTCAAACACCTCTTTCTAGAATTTGTTTAGCTTGCATTTCTTCAAAAATTTAATTTATTAGACCATACTACTTTTTTTTGCGTAAAATTCCCCTAATACTCCTAGGGTATTTACACCCTATGTTTTTTTTAACTATAATGCCAAATTGCATTTTGCGTTATATCATCGTAAACTTACTAACCCAAAAATTACTAACTTCACTCCATCATTATGAAACCAGACTCACAAGAACCGATTTCAGTCATTATTGCAGACGACCATGTACTATATAGAGCTGGGGTTAAAACTGCACTAAGTTCAAAAAAAGATATCAAGATTATTGCGGAAGCAGATAACGGAATGCATTTATTAAATCTTATTAAATCCATCCCCGCAGATGTAATATTATTGGATATTCAAATGCCTATTATGGATGGCATAGCAGCACTGCCTGAAATAAAAAAGATTTGCCCACACACAAAAGTAATTATGCTTACCATGCTTGATGACCAAAGCATGATCACTAAATTAATGGAATTAGGGGCAAATAGTTATTTATCAAAAACCAGTGACAGCGAAGTAATTTATGAAGCGATTAAAACCTGCTACGAACAGGAATATTTCTTCAACTCGCTAACCAATAAAGCACTGCTTACGAATCTTAAACAAAGAAATGTACCCACTCCGCAACAACTGATGCCGCAAGAGGTTCATTTGAATGAAAAAGAAACAACTATTCTAAGGCTTATGTGCGAAGAAAAAAGTACTAAAGAAATTGCAGATATGGTAGAACTTAGCCCACGGACTGTGGAAGCAATCAGGGATAAACTGAAAGTAAAAACAGGTGCAAAAAGTACAGCAGGGCTCATTATGTATGCTGTAAAAAATAAAATAATCGCAGAAATCTAACCCCCCACATATTCTTATAATCAAATCCCCGGTAATGGGGATTTTTTCTTTCAAAGAATGAGATATATAAATTTCAATGGTAAAATATTAGCTGCTGGCACAGCAATCATTACTGCCGAAAACCGTGGTTTAAGGTATGGTGATGGTCTTTTTGAAACATTAAAATTTGCCACCGATAAACTCGTTATGATGGACGAACACATGGCCAGGTTATGGAAAGGGATGCAGGAAATGAAACTTAAAATACCCGTTCATTTTACCCCGGATAAATTAGAAACACAGGTGCATGATTTGCTTAAGAAAAACAATTTCAGCTATGCCAGGATACGAATCTCTGTGAATCGTGGAAATGGCGGACTATTTGATTGTGAAGATAAACTCCATTACATAATTGAATGCTGGCCGCTTACCAGCAAGTATACCAAACTTAATGACAATGGACTTGACCTCTGCATATTCAAACATGCTCTGAAAATCTGCGATAGGTTCAGCAATTTAAAACATAGTAATTTTTTGCCTTATGTTATGGGTTCTCTTTATTCACAGGAACAAAAATGCAACGACGCAATTATTTTTAATCAATACAATCGGGTTTGCGATAGCACAATTGCAAACATATTTATAATTGCAAATGAAACTGTCATAACTCCACCTTTGAGTGAAGGTTGTATTGCCGGGACTATAAGAAAATTTCTTCTGCAAATACTTCCCGAATTAGACTACAAAGTAGCCCAGGAAATAATTACCCAGGAGATGTTAATGGAAGCAGAAGAAGTATTCCTCACCAATTCAATTTACAACATGCATTGGGTAGCAGCCATTGGGCAAAAGAAATACAATAACCATATCAGTAGAAATATTTTCGAAAAAATCTCCCGAACAAAGCCGCATATTTTTTGTTGAGATAATTTGATGGGCAAAGTTAATATTTTTTGGTTCAGAAGAGATTTGAGATTAGCAGATAATGCCGGGCTCTACCATGCATTAAAAGGTAAATTTCCTGTTGTTCCTGTGTTTATTTTTGACAAAGAAATACTAAGTAAACTTGCTGACAAAACTGATCGCAGGGTTGAATTTATTCACAACACTATCTTAACGTTACAGCAACAACTTGTTTCAATTGGGAGTACGCTACATGTTTTTTATGCTAAGCCATCTGACGCATTCCAGGAAATAAGTACTATCTATGATGTCCATACGGTTTTTACCAATCATGATTATGAACCTTATGCTAGGGAGAGGGATAAAACTATAGCTGAATTACTTTCGAAAAAAAAAATAGGTTTCAAATCTTATAAAGACCAGGTAATTTTTGAAAAGAATGAAGTTATAAAGAAAGATGGTAAACCATATACTGTCTTCACCCCTTATAGTAAGATTTGGATAACAACCCTCAATACGTTTTCACTTCAATCATATAACTGCGAAAGATACTTTGATAATTTTTTTAAACAACAGGCACAAATTATTCCAGGCCTTGATGATTTGGGCTTTCAAAAAACTGCCATTCCTTTTCCCTCCAAAAAAGTAGATGACCATATTTTTAAACACTATGCTGAGAAAAGAAATTTTCCCGGACTACATGCTACATCCAGGTTAGGAATTCATTTACGTTTTGGAACAATCAGCATCAGGCAATTGGCCAGGTATGCAAAAGACCTTTCCATTTCATTTCTGAATGAATTGATCTGGCGGGATTTCTATCATATGATTCTGTGGCATTTTCCATACATAGAAAAAGGAAAATCATTTAAGCCTGCATATGACCATATAAAGTGGCGTGATGCAGAAAACGAATTTGAAAAATGGTGCAATGGACAAACTGGTTATCCTATTGTAGATGCAGGCATGCGTGAACTTAATGAAACTGGCTTTATGCACAATAGGTTGCGCATGATTACTGCATCTTTTCTATGCAAGCATTTATTAATAGACTGGAGGTGGGGTGAAGCGTATTTTGCAGAAAAATTATTAGACTATGATCTTGCGGCCAATAATGGAGGCTGGCAATGGGCATCAGGAAGTGGTTGTGATTCCGCACCCTATTTCAGGATATTCAACCCTTACCTGCAAACCAAAAGATTTGACCCTGAGTTTAAGTATATAAAAAAATGGGTCCCGGAGTTTGAAGAATTTAAATATCCACCACCCATGGTAAATCATGAATTTGCAAGAAAACGATGCCTGGAAGCCTATTCCGAAGCATTGAAGCCAAACTGAAAAATTACTTGAAAACAGTTTCACTAGTGATAAGAATGTTATGCATTCCTGCATATACATCTATTAATTTTTTCACTGCACGCTTACCTTCGTCTCCAAGGTGAAAAGAGTATTTGTTTACATACAAATCAATATGCTTACGCATTACATCTTCACTCATTTCCTGTGCATTTTCTTTTATATAGTCACTTAATAAAGGATAATTTGAAAAAGAATATTCAATACTTTGTTTTATCAGATCATCAATTTGTAACTTAAGTGATTTGTCCATTTTTTTATCAACTACTATTCCACCGAGAGGTATTGGTTGTCCTGTCTGTTGTTCCCAGAAATCGCCCAGGTCTTGTATTTTGATCAGACCTTTGTCCTGGTATGTAAACCGGTTTTCATGAATAATAACGCCATATCCTTTTCCATCTTGAACAAAATTTTCAATGACATCATACCGGAGAAAAATTTTATGCTTTGCTTCGGGATAAGCAAGAGAAAAAAGTAAATGTGCTGTTGTATGCTCTCCCGGTATTGCAATTAAGTTTTCTTCAACATGAATTTCATTGTCAGTCTTGCCTTTTATCAATAACGGACCAACTCCCCTACCCAATGCACTTCCACTGTTTAATAACCTATAATTGTTTAAAACCAGCGGCAATACTCCATAGCTCAGTTTTGTAACCGCAAGTTTTTTTTTCATTGCCCATTCATTCAATGTTTCCACATCTGCAAGCACAGCTTCAAAATTTAAGTTCCCGGTATCAATTTTCTTATGAACCAGTGCATCAAAAATAAAGCTATCATTAGGGCATGGCGAAAAACCAATTTGTATAGTATTACTCAATAGTTTTGTTTTAGAAATTGGATGATGCTCTCCAGGTTGTTATTCAGGTTTTCGATAGCAGGATTTATATTCCATTTGGTTTTATTCCGCTCTCCAACTTCATTACTTATACTTCTCAATTGTAGAAAAGGCACCTGTTCCTGCAGGCACAAATAGTGCAATGCAGCGCCTTCCATACTCTCAATATCTGGTACAAATTTTTTAACATATTGTTGCCGCTGCTCAATGCTATCGCTAATTTTATTTATAGTAATTGCATTCACTTTGGGAAGATCTATTTGTTCTAAAAGAAGATTACTGTTTATCAACCAGCCATCTTCATAAGGAAATGCATTTGTATCAATAAGTCCTTTTTCACCTAAAGTAAAATAGGCTGAATTTTCTTCTATACCCAGGTCAGCAAAAACATCTCTTCTTACTATTACACATGAAGCCGATGGCAATTGCACATTAAAACAACCTGCAATGCCAGCCTGTATCACCATGTCATAATCAACGTGCTGCAAGCGCTTTTGTAAATGATATAATGTAGCAGGAGCGCCTACACCCGTAATGAGGAGATCAACTGCTGGGTTGTCTGCCATAAAAGGTGCAATCTCTATACCTGTTGCAGCTACTACTAATATTTGCATACTGCAAATTTCAGTTATATACTTTACATTTAAGCAGGCATGGACTTACCTTTGCAAAAATTTCAAGGGGCTCATGTTGTACATCACCAGGATAGAACATTTTAATGCTGCACATAAATTATTTAATCCGTCATGGAGTAAAGAAAAAAATGAAGCCATTTTTGGTAAATGTGCAAATGAAAACTGGCACGGACACAACTTTGAACTTTACGTTACTATTAAAGGCTGGCCAGATGCAGAAAGCGGTTTTGTATATGATGTAAAAAAGCTTAGTCGAATAGTAAAAGAGCATGTCATAGAAAAGTTAGATCATAAAAACCTGAATATAGATGTAGATTTTATGAAAGGTAAAATGTGTTCTATTGAAAATCTTGTTATAGGCATTTGGGAACAGTTAGCAAAGCACCTGCCGCCTGAAGCACAATTGCATAGTCTCAAGCTTTATGAAACTCCAAGGATATTTGTGGAATATTTTGGGCCGATGGCCTGATAAAAAATTAAAAAACTTTTTATTATCTTAATTTGTTTATAAATAAATGAGCCAGAAAGTATCAGTCTATCGCAAAGAACATTTTAATGCTGCTCACAGGCTTTTTAACCCTGCCTGGGATATGGCTACTAATGACAAAGTATTTGGCAAATGCAACAACCCTCATTTTCACGGGCACAACTATGACCTGGTTGTGAAATTAACAGGCGTTCCAGATAAAACAACGGGTTTTGTAATGGATCTTAAAGCGCTTAGTGATATTATTCAGCAGAATGTTCTTGAAAAATTTGATCATAAAAACCTCAATGAGGATTGTATAGAATTTAAACAGCTTAACCCTACAGCAGAAAATATTGCTATAGTTATTTTTGATCTGCTTCGGCCATTGATTAGCAAAGAACTTCTATTACAAGTAAGACTTTATGAAACTGAAAGAAACTTTGTAGAATATCCTGCTTCATTATAATTACGTTTCAATCATTAATTATGTACTATACAAAAACAGAATCTTTCAACGAAGAGATAGTAGAGGGATTAAAAAAAACATATAAACAAAGCATAACTCTGCTGGGTGAAAACCCCGAAAGAGAAGGCTTACAAAAAACGCCTGAACGTATGGCAAAGGCCATGTTATACATGATGCAGGGATATTGCCAGGATGCGAAAGCTATCTTAGAATCAGCAAAATTTCATGAAGATGTCAGCGAAATGATCATAGTAAAAGACATTGAATTATATAGCATGTGCGAACATCATATGCTGCCTTTTTATGGCAAGGCTCATGTTGCTTACATTCCCAATGGTTATATCACAGGGCTTAGCAAGATTGCAAGAGTTGTTGATGTATTCAGCCGCAGGCTTCAAGTTCAGGAAAGACTTACCCACCAGATCTTAGATGCAATTAAAGAAACCTTAAATCCCCATGGAGTTGCTGTGGTTATCGAGGCAAATCATTTATGCATGATGATGAGGGGGGTACAAAAACAAAATTCTGTCACTACTACTTCTGCTTTCTTCGGCCAGTTTGAAAAAAATGAAACAAGAAGCGAATTTATGAAACTGATAAGTGCAAGCTTACATTGATAATTAATTATGAGTTATAATTATGAGTTTTTCAACTTGCTCAGTATCCAATTCATCGTCTGATAGCTATCGGATTTAAATTTGTCATTCTCAATTCTAAACTCTTAACTATTATGCATGCATATATCTTCCCGGGGCAAGGAGCGCAGTTCAGTGGCATGGGAAAAACCCTATATGATAATAATGAAAATGCCCGGCAACTTTTCATCCAGGCAAATGAAATTTTAGGATTTGATATTGCAGATGTGATGTTTACCGGAACTGATGAAGCCTTGAAACAAACGTCCGTAACGCAGCCAGCAATCTTCATTCATTCCATAACTGCATACAAAAATATTGAAGGCGCTAATCCAGATATGGTTGCTGGCCACTCGCTTGGAGAATTCTCTGCATTGGTTGCAGCAGAAGTTTTAAATTTTGCAGATGCGTTAAAATTAGTTTCTGTGAGAGCCAATGCCATGCAAAAGGCTTGCGAAAAAAATCCATCTTCAATGGCTGCCGTATTAGGATTGGCAGATAATATAGTAGAAGAAATTTGTGCAGCAATACACACGGAAACCGAAGAAATTGTTGTGCCTGCAAATTACAACTGCCCAGGTCAGCTTGTTATCAGCGGTTCCATAACCGGTATTGATATTGCTTGCGAAAGAATGAAGACCGCAGGGGCAAAAAGAGCCTTAAAGCTACCCGTTGGCGGTGCATTTCATTCACCGTTGATGTTGCCAGCAAGGGAGGAATTAGCAGCAGCTATTGACGCAATTGTTTTTAGTCCAGCAGCTTGCCCTATCTACCAAAACATAGTTGCAGAAGCTATTTCAGACCCTGCTCTAATTAAACAATATTTAATTGCACAATTAACAGGGCCGGTGAAATGGACTCAATGTATACAAGCGATGATAGCTGATGGTGCCACACGTTTTACTGAATGTGGGCCAGGCAAAGTTCTACAAGGTCTTGTTCAGAAAATTGACAAAGACAGTATTGTAGATGGTATGAACTAAACTATCACGGTTAAAAAAACCGGAATATTTTTTATTGATATTTTACAGAGAAATATCCTTCTGTGAGTTGTACATCAGGGGGTAGATGTGTAAAAGGTTGATTTGCTTTAAAGTGAAAATTTCCCCTGATCCTTTTTGTCGCTACATTATGTTCAAGTATAGTAATAGTGCCCGTGTCCGCTTGAAGAAATAATGTTGAAGAAGGATTGTACTGGCCTATATAGTCTATTATATCAAATTGGTAAGTCCCGGTTCTAATAGTATCTGGCAAAGAAAGCCCCACTGCTGGTGCCTGGTTTTGCGCTGCTGAAATATTTACTTTACCAAAAACAGAAATTCCAATTAATAAATTATATGAGAAAGGCACTCCATCTACTTTTACCCGAAAGGAATCTGTTCCTGATGGCGCAGGTGGTGCACTAGCATAAGGAATATTTGTAAATACACCTTCTGTTATGGTTCTGCTAAGACTATCTAGCATTCGGTAAACCCTCATGCTAAAAGTCCCACTCATAGTCTTCCTGGCAGTATCGATAGAAGTGATATTTACGTTTCCATAACTGCCTGCTATATCCCACTGGTTTGTTGCAAAAGCATTTGGATTAATTGCGCTATCGGTGTATGCACCTACATTATCCTGGGATGCTGTATGCAGGGAATAATTGTGTACACCTGAGTCTGCAACCCGAAGTACTATAGATTTTTTATCGCTGCTATTCCCATACAATACAATCACACCACCCTGCCTGGTAGCCGCTTTTACATTGGCCACCCAGCTCACGCCATTTATTTTTGCGGTAAAATCTCCCTGGGTTGCGGTAATTGGCGAATCAAAAGGATTATATTCTTTCTGGCATGCACTTATCCAGATGGCGCATATAATAAATATTAGCGCTAAAAAACGTTTTGTCATAGAGCAGTTTTATAGTTTGAAGGTAAGGTTAAAGGATTAATTAAATATCTAAACTGGCTAATACACTGTTCATGCTACGTACGGCTTCGGCACTTTTTTGCATGGTTGCTTTCTCTTCCGCATTCAATTCAAAATCCACAATTTTTTCCCAGCCGTTTTTACCAATGATAACGGGAACACCAATACAAATATCTGAGAGGCCATATTCGCCTTCAAGAAAAACACAACAAGGAAATAGTTTCTTTTCATCTCTTACAATCGCCTCTACCAGCAAAGCTCCTGCTGCACCTGGTGCATACCATGCACTTGTGCCCAACAAACCTGTAAGCGTAGCTCCACCCACCATCGTATCAGCCGCAACCTTTTTAAGTTTTTCTGCATCAATATGACTTGAAACAGGTGTGCCGCAATAGGTTGCCAATCGTGTAAGTGGGATCATAGTAGTATCGCCATGGCCACCCACAACATTCGCCTGCAAATCGTTTGGCGAACATTGCATAGCCTGGCTTAAAAAATACCTGAATCGTGCACTATCTAAAATTCCTCCCATACCTATGATCCTGTTTTTTGGAAGACCACTGCTCTTCAAAGCAAGGTAGGTCATCGTATCCATTGGGTTGCTTATTACAATAATGATTACATCAGGAGAATATTGCAATAGGTTTTTTGTAACCGTTTTTACTATTACTGCATTGATACCTATTAGTTCCTCACGTGTCATTCCAGGTTTACGGGGAATACCTGATGTGATAACTGCAACTGTACTGCCAGCAGTTTTTGCATAATCATTTGTGCTACCAATGATCTTCGTATCAAAACCTTCTACCTGTGCAGTTTGCATAAGATCCATTGCCTTACCTTCTGCCACACCTTCTTTTATATCCAGTATTACAAGTTCATCACACAATTGTTTACGGGCTATATTATCAGCACAGGTTGCACCTACCGCACCAGCACCTACAACAGTAACTTTCATATCTATATTTTTTGTTTAAAAGAAATCGTAAAAGCGGTGCGAAGTTAAGTGAATGAAGAGAAAATAAAAATGAGAAATCCGAATGACACGGTATGAATCATCATATGCATTACCATGCATACAAAAACTACTTTCTGACTATTTTAGCCACTCCGCAATCTTTTCAAAGGACACTGACCCTTCAAATTCTTTTATAAATTTTCCCTTTTTGTTGTATATATAAATTGAGGGGAAATTCCGAATACTAAAAAAAGTGCCAAGAAAATAAGAGGGGTCTCGTCCCATTACGATATTGGGGTAAGCGGCAATATTAAATTCTTTATAGAATGCAAGAATATTACCGTAGTCCAGCGATGAGGCCATCACGATCTCCACCTTATCAAAAAGTTTAATATGAGATAGCAGGTCTTTTGTTGCTAATTGGCAATGCTCACAATCCGGACTGAAAACCATTACAATCACTGGTTTCTTTTTTGGCAAATCGTCTTTTGTGTACAATAAACTATCTGGAACAGTCCTTAGCTTAAAAGGAGGAACATTTGGAAATCTTTTGTATACAGGCAAGCTGTCTGGCTGTGCGTAACATGAAAACGAAAAACAAATTACTAACAAGAATATAATAGAATTTTTCAATGGCTGTTTTTTGATAAAACTAATCGATTATCCAACACTTAATCTTTTAAGGGATGAAAAATAATCATAAAATCTAATTCGGGTTAAGATAGTGTTCGCTACTTTTGCAGCCTAATTTTAAAATATATTTATGGCAACTACTGCAGATATGCGTTCAGGATTGATCATCAAAGTTGATGGTAGCTTGTATTCTGTTATTGATTTCGGACAAAATAAAACTGCACGTGCGGCAGCAAAAGTTTGGGCAAAACTCAAAGGCGTAGATAATAACCGCTCCATAGAAGTAACCTGGAATAGTGGTGAAACGATTTATCCAGTAAGGGTTGAACGTAAATCATACCAGTTTTTGTATAAGGATGACAGTGGTTACAATTTCATGGATAATGAAACCTTTGAGCAAATTGCAGTTGCGGCGACCATGGTGGACGCACCCCAGTTTTTAAAGGATGGCCAGGAAGTATCTGTTTTAATAAATGGAGAAACCGATTTACCTATGGGTGTAGAACTCCCTGATAAGATCGTATTAAGAGTAACCTACAGTGAGCCTGGTATGAAAGGTGATACTGCAACCCGTACCTTAAAACCCGCCACTGTAGAAACCGGGGCCACCGTAAATGTACCTTTATTTGTTAATGAGGGCGAATTAATAAGGATCACCACTAAAACAGGTGACTATGTGGAAAGGGTGAAGGAATAAACAATTAATTCTTCAAAGTAAAAGGGCTAAATCATGCAGATTAAGCCCTTTTGTTTTTAAGCCAAAATCGAGTGATTTAATGGTGTTTTTTGCCTATTTCACTCTTTTTTTAGCCAAAAAAGCCCATTTTTCAATAATTTCAACATTATTTAATTGTTATTATGAACAATCATTCCCTATCTTAGCTGCCCGTTTATAAATCCAGATAAATCACACAAAAACTTAACATGGACATCAAACAAATCCAGGAGTTGGTGAAGCTCATTAACAAAACTTCCATCGGAGAAATTACGATAGAAGAAGATGGAACAAAAATCACCATAAAGCAAAAAAAAGATCCTTCCCAGAAAATATATTCACAACCTCCCACATTTAATCCACCACCTCAACAAACAAATAACCAACCTTCAGTAACCAACCCATCCGCAGCTGTTCCAGCACCCACACCAAAAGTAGATAACCTCATTACCATAAAAAGCCCTATGATCGGCACTTTCTATCGCCAGGCCGGGCCTGGTAAACCCATTTTTATTAATGTTGGTGACGAAGTGAGCCCTGGTAAAGTGGTGTGTATTATAGAAGCCATGAAACTCTTTAATGAAATAGAGAGCGAAGTAAAAGGCAAAATCGTAAAAGTATTGGTAGAAGATGCCAGTCCTGTTGAATATGATCAGCCATTATTTCTTGTAGATCCTAGTTAATTTGAATGTGCCAGTTTGGAGATAAGAATATATTTTAATTAAGTTTTATATTCCTCAATTTCCATATTGTCAAATCACCAAATTTCCAAATCGAAAAAATGTTCAAAAAAATACTCATAGCCAACCGTGGCGAAATTGCATTAAGGATTATACGCACCTGCCGGGAAATGGGCATTAAAACAGTAGCAGTTTATTCCACTGCTGATAAAGATAGCCTTCATGTAAAGTTTGCAGACGAAGCAGTTTGCATTGGCAAGCCTGCGAGCGTGGATAGTTATCTGAACATGGCACATATTATGGCAGCAGCAGAAATCACCAATGCTGATGCAATTCATCCAGGCTATGGTTTCCTGGCGGAGAATGCAAAATTTGCTAAGATATGCCTGGATCATGGTATTAAGTTTATCGGCCCCACCCCGGAAATGATAAGTTCTATGGGCGATAAAGTAACAGCAAAAGAAACAATGATAAAAGCCGGCGTTCCCGTTGTTCCTGGTGTTGAGGGATTATTGCTAAACGTAGAACATGCAAAAAGATCCGCAGCCGAAGTAGGTTACCCAATTATTCTAAAGGCAACAGCAGGCGGTGGTGGTAAAGGCATGCGGGTAGTTTGGAAGGAAGAGGACCTGGAAAAAAATTATGAAACAGCCAAGCATGAAGCAGCCGCAGCATTTAAAAATGATGGTATCTACATGGAAAAATTTGTAGAGGAGCCTCGTCATATAGAGATACAAGTTGCCGGCGACCAGTATGGAAATATCTGCCACTTAAGCGAAAGGGATTGCAGTATTCAGCGCCGCCATCAAAAACTTTTAGAAGAATCTCCCTCACCATTTATGACAGATGAACTGAGGCAAAGAATGGGAGATGCCGCAATTAAAGCAGCACAGGCTATCAATTATGAAAGTGTAGGCACTGTCGAATTTTTGGTTGATAAGAACCGCAACTTCTTCTTTATGGAAATGAACACCCGTATCCAGGTAGAGCATTGCGTTACAGAAGAAGTGATCAATTACGATTTGATAAAAGAGCAGATAAAGATCGCCATGGGCGAAAAGATAATTGGTAAGGCTTATTTTCCACAGATGCATGCGATTGAATGCCGAATCAATGCGGAAGATCCTTACAATGATTTCCGCCCTTCACCCGGAAAGATAACTGTACTTCACACACCCGGCGGCCATGGTGTTCGTGTAGATAGTCACGTATATGCAGGTTATGTAATTCCTCCTTATTATGATAGCATGATCGCCAAACTGATTGCAGTAGCTCAAACCAGGGAAGAAGCCATTAATACGATGAGTCGTGCTTTGAGTGAATATGTAATAGAAGGAGTAAAAACCACTATCCCTTTTCACCAGCAACTGATGCGTGATGAAAGTTTTTTGTCCGGAAATTTCACCACGAAATTTTTAGATACCTTTCAAATGAAATAAAATTCAGAGCTGCAATTGCAGCTCTTTTTTTTCAAGATTTTTTTTACCACCATTTAATCTTTAGTCAACATGGTTTTGTTATCTTAATCCCGCTTAATCGGGACTCACTTGTACGGCATACCTTTGGGCGGCAATAATAATAGGCATTTTTTGGCTTTTATTTTTTGATTTTTCTCAAACATGGATCTACATAAAGATATTTTTCTTAAGGCATACCGGCACATGTGCATGGCTCGCAGCATGGCTGAAACTTATGAAGCTAACCGTCAAATCTGTAAATACGTTCATTCAACTTCCCGTGGCCATGAAGCTATACAACTAGCCACTGTTTACAACCTGCTACCCTGCGATTGGATAAGCCCTTACTACCGGGATGAAAGTATGATGCTGGGAATGGATTATGAACCTTTTCAACTTATGCAGCAGTTACTAGCCAAGGCTGGAGACATATTTACAGGAGGAAGAGAATATTATAATCACCCAAATTATAGAGAAGATGATAAGCCACGCATCATTCATCAAAGCAGTGCTACTGGTATGCAGGCAATCCCAACAACAGGAATTGCACAGGGCATAAAATTTTTAGAAACCACACAGAGCCCACTACTACGTAGAGGTGCCGCAGGAGAATCGCCTATAGTCATTTGTTCGCTGGGCGATGCTTCAGTTACTGAAGGAGAAGTAAGTGAGGCCTTTCAGTTTGCAGCATTACATCAATTGCCAATAATCTTTTTAGTACAGGACAATGACTGGGGAATAAGTGTGAGTGCTGCTGAAGCCCGCACCTGCAATGCATATAAATTTATAAAAGGATTTAAAGGCATTAACAGGGTAAGTATTGACGGAAGTGATTTTAAAGAATGCTATGAAACCATGCACGATGTCATCAGCAGTGTGAGAGAAATACGTGAACCTTGGCTGGTACATGCAAAGGTTCCGTTACTGGGTCATCACACAAGCGGCGTAAGAAAAGAATTTTACCGCAGCGAAGAAGATTTAATTAATCATACGATAGATGACCCAGGACCAAAACTGCGAAAATATTTATTGCATCATGGTATTGCTGAAGAAGATATTTTACAAATGGAAAATGATGCTGCTGCCTTTATAAAAGATGAATTTGAGAAAGCTATTGCTTCACCTGAACCCGACCCATCAACTGTAAGTGATCATGTTTTTGTTACCACCCCAGTTACGGAAGAAAAAGGAGAAAGGAGCCCGACAAATTCTACAGAAAAAATTTTAATGGTGGATGCTGCATTATTCGCCATAAGAGAAATTATGGAGGAATTTCCAGAGGCTGTTTTATACGGCCAGGATGTGGGGCGCAGGCTGGGCGGCGTTTTCAGGGAAGCAGCAACACTTGCTGAACAGTTTGGCGATCACCGGGTTTTTAATACAGCCATACAAGAAGCATATATCATTGGAAGTACAGTTGGAATGTGTGCTGTTGGATTAAAGCCGATCGTAGAGGTACAGTTTGCAGATTATATTTATCCCGGCTTGAATCAACTGGTCACAGAAATTTCTAAAAGTTGTTATTTAAGTTGCGGAAAGTTTCCAGTGCAAACTCTCATTCGTGTACCCATTGGTGCTTATGGCGGCGGCGGCCCATATCATAGCGGTTGTATCGAAAGTACATTGCTGACCATCAAAGGCATTAAAATTATTTACCCCAGTAATGCTGCAGATATGAAAGGCTTAATGAAGGCCGCATTCCTTGATCCGAATCCTGTTGTTATACTTGAGCACAAGGGTATGTACTGGAGCAAAGTGTTTGGAACTGAAGAAGCAAAAGCTATTGAACCATCAAGAGATTATATAATCCCATTAGGCAAGGGGCGGATTGTGTTAAGTGCTGACGATGAAAAAATAAGCACTGGCGAAAGTTGCTGCATCATTACATACGGCATGGGAGTTTACTGGGCAAAGGCAGCTGCAAAAAATCATATCGGGCAAGTTGAGGTAATTGATCTGCGCAGTTTGTTTCCTTTAGATGAGGAACTGGTTTTTGAAACAGTAAAAAAACATGGCAAGTGTTTGATTGTAACAGAAGAGCAACAAAACAATTCCTTTGCCGAAGCGCTTGCCGGAAGAATTTCAAAAGAATGTTTTAAATATCTTGATGCTGCGGTAGAAGTTATAGGAGCACTAAATTTACCAGCCGTTCCCATGAATATTGTTTTGGAACAAGCCATGTTGCCAAATGCTGAGAAGGTGGAGAAGAAATTAGCTGATTTGCTAATTAGCTAATGTGCTAATGAATAACGATTCTTAAAATCTTCCAAATTTTATGGATTTTAAAGTAAGTCACATCTAATGGGAAATTTTTTTATGAAAATTTTTTTCGGAGGAATAATAATTTTATGTTTTATACCATTCTTCAGCTGCCAATACGAAACAGCAGAATCTACTTCTGAAAAAGCTATTGATGAACTAATAAAAAAATATTCGCAACTTTTAAGCAATCAAGAGGAAAAAGGAACTTATATTCTTAAAAGGTCTATTACTGACGTTCCGCAAGGCTTTAAAATGGAGCTTTATATTAATTCCTCTCAGGCAGATCAAAAAATAATTGTCATAACAAACAAAAGTAAAAAAGTTTACGCAATTCCAATGTTCAAAATCAATCAAATTTATTTTTGGAATATTAAAAGTGCAGAAATAAAACTTCTGGAAAAACAGGTTTCTATAACTTTTGAAAATGAATTAAGAAAATGTAATCAAACATTACATATAAACAAATCCAATTTGTTCTTTCTAAGAGACCTCTTAGAGCATCTTTTGCTCTGCAGGGAAAACAGCCCCCAGTCTTTTGCCGGATTTCCATTTAAAGTTAAATATGCTGGCGAATATAATTTCATAATTGAAATATTACAGAACAGAGATTTTAAATTAGAAACTGAAATTGTTTTTACATTATAGCCTTTACATTATTTAATTAAATTAGCACATTAGCTAATTAGCTAATTATCCTCCCATCTTTCATATGTACAATCCTGTCGCTCATTTCAGCGAGTTCTTCATTATGGGTTACTATTAAAAATGATTGCTGAAATTTATCTCTCAAGTCTATAAATAAATTATGCAGTTCTTTACCATTGGCAGAATCAAGATTGCCCGTTGGTTCATCCGCCATGATAATAGATGGACTGTTTATAAGAGCCCTGGCTACTGCAACCCTTTGTTGCTCCCCACCAGAAAGTTCACCAGGTTTATGTTCAAACCTATCATCTAATCCCATTTGGGTAAGCAGTTGTTCCGCTCTTTCTGTGGCAATTTTTCTCTTGGTGCCGGCAATCCAGGCGGGGATACAAACATTTTCCAATGCGGTGAATTCTGGCAACAGGTGATGAAATTGGAAAATAAAGCCAATATGCTTATTCCGGAAACGGGCTAATGCATTACCGCTCAGGTTGTCAATACGGATTCCGTGAAGGTAAACCTCTCCTTTGGCTGGTTTATCCAGTGTGCCCAAAATGTGAAGCAGGGTGCTCTTGCCTGCGCCGGACGAACCTACAATTGAAACAATTTCTGCTTTCTCTACCTCGATATCTACTCCTTTGAGTACCTGTAATTTACCGTAGTTCTTTTCTATATTTTTAGCTATTAGCATCAACCGAAAATAATTCATTATCAAACAAAAAAAGCAGCAGAAATCATTTTAATATAAATGCTGCATTTCCTGGCATTTAGTTCTTACCAGGAACCATAAATAACCCGCCTGAAAAAACAAGTTTGGTTATTTGATACGAACATATACATTTGCAAAAAATTAAACCTTTTACATACAATGTTCTGGACACTAGAATTAGCCTCGCACCTTGAAGACGCCCCTTGGCCAGCTACGAAAGATGAACTTATTGATTATAGTATCCGAAGTGGTGCTCCAATTGAGGTAATAGAAAACCTCCAGGAACTTGAAGACGAGGGCGACTTATACGAAGGACTGGATGATATCTGGCCGGACTACCCCAGCCAGGAAGATTTCTTTTTCAACGAAGATGAATATTGATCACTTTTAACGAACCTGGATATTATAAACTATAAAGCCCTCTTAGGAGGGCTTTATTCATATAACAAGTTGTACAATTATTTTTCCATCTGCTCTATTACACCCTGTGTAACGCCGGTAAACGAAAACCCACCATCATGAAATAAATTCTGCATCGTCACCATTCGGGTCATATCACTAAATAAAGTGACACAATAGTTTGCGCAATCTTCTGCACTTGCATTACCCAATGGGCTCATTTTTTCTGCATAATTTATAAATCCATCAAATCCTTTTACACCACTTCCAGCAGTAGTTCTTGTCGGCGATTGAGAAACGGAATTTATCCTCACATGTTTTTTTACACCATAATGATATCCAAAACTACGGGCTACGCTTTCCAGTAATGCCTTTGCATCAGCCATTTCGTTATAATCAGGAAACACTCTCTGGGCAGCAATATATGTGAGCGCCACAACACTACCCCATTCGTTGATAGCCTCTTTCTTCATGCAGGCAGCAAGTACTCTATGCAAACTCATGGATGAAATGCCAAGGGTTTTTTCATTAAATCCATAATCAATTTCTGTATAATGTTTTCCCTTTCGCACATTCAGGCTCATGCCAATGGAATGTAATATAAAATCAAAACCACCCGCAAAATGCTCCAGGGCTTTATCTATTAAATTGTTTACATCATCATTGCTGCTCACATCACAAGGAACCACTGGAGCATTTATTTTTTCAGCAAGTTTGTTTATCTCTCCCATCCGCATGGCAACCGGTGCATTGGTAAGTAAAATTTCTGCGCCTTCTTCATGGCATTTAATGGCAGTGATCCAGGCAATGGATTTTTCATCTAGCGCCCCGAAGATGATTCCTTTTTTTCCTTTAAGTAACTGGTGACTCATACTTGCTTATTGTTGGTGAATGAATGATTTGGTAAAACTAATTTTTTAAGCCCGAAATAAAAAACGGGCAAATTTCAATATGAACAAATTTGTAATAAAAGACAAAATGAAAATGCCAATAAAATGGGCCAGGAAAAATAAAAAGGCGTGGTTCATAGAGTCCCTTGGATTGATGAACCTGCGAATAAGCTTATGCATTCCATAACCCAGGCCAATTATAACCACCAGCAGAATGAAAATACCAAGTTTTGTCAACGTCTTTTTATTAATGAATAAAATTATACACTTTAATTGCCAATCATTTCCCTCGCATTTTCCAATGCTGCAGCTGTCGGTTTTTCCCCACTCATCATTTTTGCAATTGCGGTAATACGTTCATCATTATTTAGAATTTTAATAGATGTAACAATTTTATCAGTTACTATATCTTTGTAAACAAATAAATGTTCATCTGCCCTGGCTGCAATCTGTGGCTGATGTGTTATAGCAATCATCTGGTGCGCATAGGACAGATCTTTCATAATAATGCCTACCTGCTTTGCCGCCTCACCACTAATGCCCGAATCTATTTCATCAAAAATAAGTGTAGGCAACTGAAGTTTTTTTGCCACCAATGATTTTATGCAAAGCATCAATCGGCTCAATTCACCACCACTGGCCACCTTAGATAATTTTTCAAAGCGGCCACTTTTATTTGCGTCAAAGAGAAAAACAATTTCATCGGCACCGGTTTCATTTAGTGCTGAATCCACTATTTGTATTTTTAATAATGCATTCGGCATTCCTACCTGGTGTAGCAATTTTTTTACCTGTTGTTCAAATGACTTTACTACGGATATTCTCCTGGTAGAAATTTGGATGGCGATCTGTTGGCTTACTTTCAGGAGGTTTTCTGTAATGTTATTTTTTTCGTCAATAGCTGCACTTAGATTGGTTATGGATGCAAGCTTATGATTGAGTTCCTGCATAATAGATAACAAAGTCCTCGTTGTTTGAACACCATGCTTTTTCATCAATTTATAAGCAAGGGATAACCTATCATTTATCAGCTCAATTCTTTCAGCATCATATTGCAGATTGTCATTCATGTTGCCAATCTCGTCTGCTATATCTGAAAGCTCTATTACGCTGCTGTTTAATCTTTCCTGCAAAATTGCAAGATCGGGATGGTATTCCTTTAAATTGGTTACTGTATTTAAAATAACTTTTAACTGTTGAACAATTGGTTGTTCATGTTCATAAAAGGACGCGTATACCGATCCTAATTGTTGCTTTACAGATTCAGAGCTATTAAGGAGTTTCAATTCTGTTTCTAATAATTCCGTTTCGTTCTCTTTTAGGTTTATGTCTTTCAATTCATCAAATAAGAATTGGTTATAGTCTTGTTCCTTGGTTGCCGAAGCCTGTTGCAATTTCAGTTTTTCCAGTTCTTTTTTTGCCAAAGCATAAGCATTAAATTGTTGCCGGATTTGTAACAACAAACTGGCATTATCTGCTAATGCATCCAATACAGCACGCTGAAAATTTTCACTGCCCAATTCCTGTGTATCAAACTGCTGATGTAAGTCAACCAAAAGAACTCCAAGGGTTTTGAGTTGGGATAAGTTTACAGGTGTATCATTAATAAATCCTCTTGATTTACCATTGGAAGAAATTTCACGGCGCAACATGATCACATCATCTATATCAAGATCATTTTCCTTAAAAAATTCTGAAATATTATTATTTTTTTCAATGCGGAACCAACCTTCCACCACCGATTTTTTTTCTTTGTTCAACAATACTGAACTATCCGCCCGTTCCCCCAGGATCAGGTTCAGTGCTCCCATCAGGATACTTTTACCTGCACCAGTTTCACCGGTGATTATATTTAACCTATCACAAAATTTGATGGTAAGGTTTTCGATGATGGCGTAATTCTGTATGTGGAGTTTTTGCAGCATGTAATGCAGGCAAATTAAGATATTTTTTTCAGCAGGGCTGGTAATGCATTCGCAATATTTTCGCCCCGGACTTAAAGATTGCCGTTCCTAAACCATTATTTTGCCAATTGAATTTCACCCAAATTGTCCAGATATAGGCCATATAAACCTATATGCACACTCAATGAAAGATGACTTTCAGAAGAGTACAGGGTTACTCTCACACTCCTGTAATAAAACCAGTAAATAAAAACTATATTACTGCTGATATCTAAATACTTTTTCCTGCATGAAGTTTTGCAAATTATTACTATGTTTTTACAGCCTTATTTTTTTATTCAGCATTAGCGTTTGCTGCCAGCAGGCCATGAATGGAAGCCAAAATGTAGCAATGCTAAAAAGCCTTCATATCATAAATACAATACCCAAAAGCACTCCTGTAAATTATTCTCAACTCCAGGAGGATAACCGGCCAATGCCTTCTATTGAAAGAATTTTCCAGACTAAGGACCATATCATCTGGATAGGTACTACTGACGAAGGTTTGATTGAATATAACGGAAGTTCATTTATACATTACCGGGCAAACAGTAATGATTCTTTCGGGCTTCCATCTAACATTATTAAAAATATTTATGAAGAAGATATTTATACATTATGGATATCCACAGAAACAGCGCTTTGCAAATTTGACAGAATTAAAAAACATTTTACAACCCTAAATTTGGATAATAAAATTTTGAGTGGGGATGGTTTTTTAAAGCTACCTGACGGAAAATTAATTTGTGGAACAAGTGAAGGTTTATGTTTTATTTCTCGAAAAAATAATAAACTGGTCCCCCTGCCTGATCAGAAAATAAAAAACCCTGCGGGAGTTTTTTTTAATGGCGAATCCATACAACATACCGGGAATTTGATTTACGATAAGGCAGGAAAAATATGGAGCCATATCATAACTCAAAACCTGGAAGGGCTTGCAGCTTTTGATTTGAAAAAAAATGACTGGACTCTATACCCTCAACAGAATATTTACCCCCAATTAAAAACAGCAACGCATTACAAGCCAGAACAAATCACTACCTGGACAATTTTGCCTGATCAAGATGGAGAGCGGCTATGGGCCGGAGGATACGGAACCGGGTTACGTTGCTTCTACAAAACAACTGGCCAGTGGAAACAATTTTATTTTCAAAAAAAGGGCAGCCCCCAGGAATGGGTAAATGCCATCACCACTATTTCCCAAAAAAGCAACAATGAATTATGGATAGGCACTTACGAAGGCATGGAGCTTTTTAATACAACTACTTTTAAGGCTTATAGTTATTTCGATAATAAAAAATTTACTAACGCCAGAGGGGAATCTACAGTGTTCAACTTGATGCCAGACCATTGTGGAAACTTATGGATTGGAGGATCTCTAGGAATATACCGGCTTCATGCTTTGAATAACAGGTTTGCAACAGATCAAATGCTTCAGTCAGATTCAGCTTTAAATATTTCAGCTGCACTACAATTTGATAATGGAAATATTCTTATTGCAAATTATCTTCCCGTTTTTGAATCCAGACATCAAAACAATTTAATGGAATTCAGGGATAATCTATTGGTTAGCCAATATAATTTTCCTGATCATAATGAAGGGCCTTTCTTTCCCATACGCAAAATAGAAATGAACAGTGAAGGAAAAATATTTTTGTTCAGTGGTACCGGTATTAAAGTTGAAGACCATACTTCAAGAGCAATCAAGCCCTTGCCCATTACTTTAATTACAACTAATGGTAAACTAGAAAATTTTAAATGCGATTTCGGCAGTGTTGTTAAATGGGATGACTCTATATATTATGGGTGCAAGAGAACTACATCAGAACTTGGTTTTATAAAAATAAATTTGAAAACAAAGACGGCTATACAATATAAAGCCGGGGAAACAATTAACCCACACGAACCTATAAGCAACAGCATACATTTTTTATATAAAGATTTTTACAACAGGCTTTGGTGCTGCAGCGATGATCGTGGGCTTTCTATTTTCACTCCTTCTACCCAGGCGTTTGAACATTACTATGCTTATGCAAATAATAAAAATTCTTTACCCAGCAATCTTATTCGAAGTGTTTATCAAACCAGCGACAGCACCTACTGGATAAGTACTAATGCAGGCCTTTGTAAAACAAAAGCTGTACCAGGGACCGGCGCAATTTTTACCATAGTTATCCCTGATGTGGAATGTAATTTTATTGCAGATGATGGTAAAGGATATTTATGGATAAACAGCAAACAAGGGAATTACAGGCTAAACATAAAGACAGGTACATGGCAGCTCTTTGGAAAAGAAGATGGATATTATTGGGATGCTTATAATGCAAAAAAATATTTGCTAAAAGATGGAAGTCTTTTAATGGCTGATGGCCAAATAATAAATCCAGAACGGATACCCTTTAATATTTATAAACCAAATTCATTTCTTGGCGGCGTTCAAATTTTTAATAATGACTATAAATCTGATACAGCTTTTCCTTTAAAGAAAACGCTCCGTTTAAAAAATTATCAAAACTTCATTAGCATAAATTATAGCTGCGACAGTTATATCAATGAAGAACAAAATTCTTATGCGTACAAACTTGCAGGAGTGGATACGGGATGGGTGCAGGCCGGTGTGAGGACTACGGCATTCTACACACAATTGCCACCAGGGCGGTATAACTTTTTTGTAAAAGCATCCAACAATGATGGTGTGCAGGGGCCGGCCATGCAATTACTGAATATTATTATAACACCTGCATGGTACCAGACCTGGTGGTTTAAGGTTATCAGCCTGGCAATTTTATTTGCACTGGTATTTTTATTTTATAAACAAAGAATTAAAGAAGAAAAGGCAAAGGGGCTTGCAAAAAGCAGTGCAGCAGAATTGAAACAGGTGAAGGCAGAGTTTGAAAAACAAATTGCAGAAACAGAAACGATTGCATTGCGGGCACAAATGAATCCTCATTTTATTTTTAATGTACTGAATAGCATCAATAAATATATTTTAGTAAATGATGGTGAAAGAGCATCTCATTATCTCACCCAATTCTCCCGGCTGATAAGGCAGGTACTGGAAAACAGCAAATCCCCAAAAGTGCCACTGGAAGCAGATTTGCAGGCATTAAATATTTATATAGATTTAGAAAAACTCAGGTTTGGAGATAAGTTTACCTGTGCTTTAAAAGTGGATGAAAAAATTGACCAGCAATTTATACAGCTACCTCCTTTGTTAATTCAGCCCTATGCAGAAAATGCAATCTGGCATGGATTGATGCAAAAAGATGAAAGTGGCCACCTGGAAATAACAGTTACCCAGGAAGAAGAAAATATGCTGAAAGTAACTATTGAAGATAATGGCATTGGAAGAACAAAAGCTATGGAAATAAAAAGCAAATCAGCCACCAAACATAAATCATTCGGCATGCAAATTACCCGTGACAGGATAGCTATTGTAAACAGGCTTTTTAATATGCAGGCCAGCATTGACTTTGAAGATTTGTATGAGAATGGCATTGCATCCGGAACGAGAGTAATCTTAAACATTCCAGTTTAAAAAAAATATTTATGAAGAATGAAGAAATTAAACACACCGCAATTATTATTGATGACGAACCTAATGCGCTTGTGGTGCTTCAGCGCCTGCTGGAAATGCATTGTCCGCAGGTACATGTTGTGGCAGCAGTATCCAGCAGTAAAGAAGGCCTTGGAAAAATCAGGGAATTAAAACCATCCATTGTTTTTCTTGATATTGAAATGCCGCAGATGAATGGGTTCCAGCTTTTATCCAAACTTGATACAATTAATTTTCATTTAATATTTACCACGGCTTATGATCAATTTGCTGTTAAGGCATTCCGGTTTAATGCGCTGGATTATTTACTAAAACCAATAGATGCCGGCGAATTAAAAAAAGCTGTAGCCAAAGCAAATGAAAAATCTGCTTTACTGCCACAGCAACTTGGCCAGGTAAGTGAGCTGATACAGGAAGCGGAGAAAGGCGGTTTACCCAGCCGGGTTGCCTTTCCACATTCTAAAGGGTATCGCCTGATCTCCTTATCGGAAATTGTGTATTGTGAGTCAGAAAGCAATTACACGGTTCTTCATATTGAAAATGAGCCAACATTTACTGTTTGTAAAACCCTGGGAGAAGTGGAAGAAATATTAGGCACCATTTATTTTTTAAGGGTGCATAGAAGTTTCCTGGTAAATATTAAAAAAATAAAAGAATTTATAAAAAGTGATGGTGGATTTTTGGTAATGGAAAACCGTTCGGAGATTCCTGTTTCAAGAAATAAAAAATCTGAGTTGAGTGATGCGTTGCGGTTGAAATAAAATAGTTTTTCTCTTAGGACACCATGCCAGGTTCGCTGAAAAATTTCTTTCTGTAAATGCGCTATAATAATAAATAATTATTTACCCGCCCGGTTTGCCATTAAAAGTTTTACTGTTTCTGAAAGTTTATTTAATTCTGCTTTTAATATTTCATTTTCTTTCTTTAAATCACTTGTTCTTTTTTCCAACGCCTGTATAGCAGTCATATCAATGCCTATCATATCAATGGGATTAACGGTGGTATCATTACCAATGCTGCCATATTTATCATGACCGAAAGCTTTGTAAAAATCCTGCGCCATGATACCATAGTGGCGATAAATTTTAGGATCCTGTTGTTTGTAATTCCAGGAGCTGAAATTGATGTTGGAAATTTTTTGTAAAACATCTTCACCATCGAGCTGCTCAAAATTCTCTTTTCTGTTTTTATCGCAAATGCTTACCCAGGAGTTTCCATAATTACCAATAGATACACCAAAGCGTGTTGTATTGCCGCTTGTTAAAAAATAATATCCATTCCAGAATCTTGCAACAAACTCATTAGGGAATCCGGAGAATATAGTACCCTGTCCACTAGGATCTGAATCACCTATTATAAATGCCCCGATTTGATTATTTGTATTCACTAAGGTTCCTATTGCAGTAGAAAGGTTTCCACTGGCAGTTGTATTATATCCCATTGCAGTGGAATAATCCCCAATGGCATTTGTAGTAAATCCCATTGAAGTGGAATTATAACCACTGGCATTTGTATTAAATCCCATTGCATTGGAATTAGAACCACTGGCAATTGTATTCAATCCCATTGCAGTGGAATGATCACCACTGGCAATTGAATTCAATCCCATAGCATTGGAAGAATTACCGCTGGCAGTTGTGCCATATCCCATAGCAAACGAAGAACTACCGCTGGCAGTTGTACTATATCCCATGGCAATGGAATAATATCCCACATTAGAATCGTCCCATTGTGTTCCATTAACAATCCCCGAACGGAAGGCTGCTTTACCAGGATAAAACATTAACCTGCTGCCTGCACCAAGATTTGGAACAGAGCCTGTGTTAGCACTACCGGTTACTAAAAAACCTTTAGTGAGACTGGCACCTAAATCAACATGCAATAAAGCAGAAGGGTTAGGAGCAGCGCCGGTGCTGTTAATGCCCACGCCTTGTGCATTGCCCTTCGACAAGCTTAGGATTACACAGGCGAAAATTAAAATTGGTGTAAGGTGTTGTTTTGTTTTCATAAATTTCTTTTTATGATGATTGGTGTAATTTTTCAAGAATAATTTTAAAGTTTGTGATAGCGATTCTACTTTTACTTCGTTTAAGGCTTGACGATGGACTGCTATTTTATAATTATCAGCCCGTAACCAAATAAGTAAAGCGGTTTAAGGAACGTCGGCCTGGAACTACTGTAACCGATAGTATTCCTCAGCCGCCTATCGCTATGCCTGCTGTTGTGGACTGTGTTTCCTTTTTATATTATTTTTTTAATTGAAAACCCGGATGCCCGCACTGCCATAAAACAAATGCATACTGGTCTGCAATGTTTGCATACGTTACATTTCTATCCTCTGTAAAATGTCCGTTATCATAGTTTACCTTCATCAGCACGGGCTTACCTGAGGCAGAAGCATTTTGTAATGCAGCAGCAAATTTGCCCGGCTGCCAGGCAATAACTCTTGGATCATTCCAACCTGCGACGCAGATAACAGCAGGATACTTTGTGCCTCTGACAACATGCTGCACGCCATCCATTTCATATAATGCTTTACATTCAACACTGTCTTTTACTGTTCCAAATTCCGGTATATTGCCGGGACCGTTTGATGAAAACTCTACCCGCATAGCATTCGCTATGCCTACATCGCAAATAGCTGCGGCAAAAAGATCAGGTCTTTCTGTAATGGCTCTGCTGATTAATATTCCGCCTGCACTCATTCCGCTACCTGCAAGTTTATTTGATGAAGTATAACCTTTTGCAATAAGAAATTCGGCGCAGCTTATAAAATCTTTCCAGGTGTTGGGTTTGGTGGTTTTAAATCCTGCCATATACCATTCCTGTCCTTTTTCATTCCCGCCCCGCACATGGGGTATTGCTATAACAACTCCTCTTACTGCCAGGGAATTTACCAACTTATTAAAATTCGGAACCCTGCGATTTCCATAAGCGCCATAGCTCTCCATCAGGCAAATATTTGAGCCGTCTTTTTTTAAACCTTTTTTATAGATAATTGAAAGCGGTATCATTACGCCATCATGTCCTTTTACTTCCACTTCCTCTACTACCAGGTTTTTATATACATCAGGATAAACCCTGGGTTTGTTAAACGTGCCGGGAGAAAATTTATGAGTTGCTGCATCATACATGTATTCTGTATTGGGCTTATTCCAGGAAGTCATGATTATCAAACAATCATTCGTTTTTGTATCACTGCAATCGATATAAGCTGTACCGGAATATGGTAGCTTTATTTCTATAGACTTTTGATTTTGTAAATTGTATTTATATAAGTGATCGTTAATTCCATCGCTGTATTTTATGAATAAAAAATCTCTGCTATAAGTAATGTCTTCAAGCGTTTCACTTTTTTCATCCATTATGGTTTCTGCATGTGCCCAATCAGGATTTTTCAAAGAAGTATGAATGAGCTTAGAATGTTTTGCGTCTTTATAGGTTACAGCATACATGTCATCATTAATAACTACCCATTTTTTTAATAATTTATCTGCCGGTGTGCATAAAATCTTCCATTGAATTTTTCCGGAATTAAATTGAGCAATCGGTGCATAATACATTTTCATCTCGGGCTGTACAGTTACTTCTTCTGAAAAAATATAGTTCCTGGAATCTTTCTTTAAATATACCCTTGGATATACACGCGGGTCCATTTTTAATGAGGGATAACTTTCATTACTAAAAAAATCAATATCTCTGTTAACATCTGTACCAATTGTATGCAACTTTATTTTTAAATTCAGTCGTCCCGTAGGATCCTTATTATCAGCAGTGCGCAGCCAGGTGTAAAGGAAGGAGTTGTTATCAAAGTTCCAGCTGGTTACAGCAGCAGCAGGGTAAATAGCATCATTTAAAAATTGTTTAGTATCTACATTCATTATTCTGATTGTAGAAACTTCTGCACCTTTTTCTGAATAAGATATAACAAGCTTTTTACCATCATAGCTGGGTAGTATTTGCCCTACAGTTAATGTTTTTCCCGGGATATAACTCAACGGATCAAAAAGCAATTGATCATTGCCCTTCATGCCTTCTCTATAGTATACCTTACTTAAATTTTCATCAGGCATTCTTTTTTGAAAAAAAACTCTGCCCTTCGTTACATATTGATTAAGGTAAGCCGGGGGTTGTGATTTATTCAGATTTTTCCATTCAGAGATAAGGCTATCCCTTCCGGAAATTTTTTTCATTATAGAATCAGTAAGATCTGCCTGTTGTTTGAACCAATCCTTTACTATTGGCTCTTTCATATTTTCAAGCCAACGGTAAGGATCCTTGTAAGTTACTCCCCAGTAATTATCGCTTGCGTCAACCGTTTTAGAAGCGGGATAATTCCATTGTGCAAAACCGGTTGAACTGCAAATTAAAATCATGAGTGAGGTGATGGTTCTTTTCATACAATTTATTTTTGGGTATAATTTATTTTATCTTGACATTGAATCCTGACATAACGTTTATCAAGACACAGGAGTGTTTTCAATTGTTTTCGTCTCTGTTATCGTTTGTTGTAACGTTTACATCAACATCTTTTTTTAGTATACAAATGCAAAATTTGTTTTTACCCTGTTTTATTATTTTGATACTCGCCGCTTTATTATTTCTTTAATTTAAAATCAGGATGCCCGCACTGCCATAAAACAAATGCATACTGATCTGCAAAGTTTGCATACGTTACATTTTTATCCTCTGTAAAATGGCCGTTATCATAGTTCACCTTCATCAGCACGGGCTTACCTGAAGCAGAAGCATTTTGTAATGCCGCGGCAAATTTGCCCGGCTCCCAAACAGGTACTCTTGAATCATGCCAGCCTCCCACGCAAATAACTGCGGGATATTTTGTACCCTCAACCACATGCTGTAGTCCATCCATTTCATACAATCCTTTAGTTTCAATACTGTCTTTTACCGAGCCAAATTCCGGTGTGTTTGCCGGACCGTTTGATGAAAACTCCAGCCGCATCGTATTAGCAGTTCCTACATTACAAATAGCTGCTGCAAAAAGGTCAGGTCTTTCTGTAATGGCTCTGCTGATCAATATTCCGCCGGCACTCATTCCGCTACCGGCAAGTTTATTTGAAGAAGTATAGCCCTTTGCAATAAGAAATTCGGCGCAGCTTATAAAATCTTTCCATGTGTTGGGTTTAGTGGTTTTAAATCCTGCCATATACCATTCCTGTCCTTTTTCACTACCACCGCGTACGTGAGGTATAGCTATAACAACTCCTCTTACCGCTAAAGAAATTCTTTGTACATCAAAGTTGGGAAACAGACTATGGCCATAAGCGCCATAGCTATCCATCAGGCATACATTAGAACCGTCTTTTTTTAATCCTTTTTTATAGATAATTGTCAGGGGTATCATTGCTCCGTCATATCCCTTCACTTCAGTTTCTTCTGCAACTAAATTTTGATACTCAGCAGGGTAATTGAGTGGCTTGCTAAATATGCTTGGTGAAAATTTATCCGTTGCTGCATCATACATATATTCTGTAAAAGGCTTATTCCAGGAAGTAATGCCTACCAAGCAATCATTCGTCTCTGTATCCAGACAAACGATATATGCTGTCCCGGGAAATGGTAGCTTTATTTCAGAAGTCTTTTCATTTTGTAAGTTGTATTTATACAAGTGATCGTTAATTCCATCGCTGTATTTTATCAATAAAAAATCTTTGCTATAATTAAAGGATTCAATTGTCTGTGTTTTTTCTGCCGCAATGGTTTTGGCGTTTGCCCAGTCAGGGTTTTTGAGATCAGTGGAAATAAGCTTATAATTTTTAGCACCATCATACGTTATGGCAAATACTTTGTCACCAATGAAACGGATGCTACGTACTATTTTATTTGCTGGCGTACATAAAACCTTCCATTGTATTTTTCCAGAATTTAATTGAGCAATTGGGGCGTAATACATTTTCATCTCCCGCTGTACAGTTCCTTCTTCTGAAAAAATATAATTCCTGGAGTCTTTCTTTAAAGATGCAATCGGATGTACACTCGGGTCCATTTTTAATGAAGGAGAGCTTTCATTACTAAATATATCTACATCTGTTTTTACATCGGTACCCAGTATATGCAGCTTTGTTTTTAAATTCAGCAGACCTTCGGGATCATTATTATCTGCAGTTCGCAACCAATTATAAAGGAAAGAATTGTCATCAAAGTTCCAGCTGGTTACATTATTAGAAGGGTAAATAGAATCCTTTAGAAATTGTTTGCTGTCTACATTCATTATTCTGATTGTAGAAAATTCTGCACCTTTTTCTGAATAAGTTATGATTAATTTTTTGCCATCATAACTAGGTAATATTTCCTCTACAGTTAATGTTTTGCCCGGGATATAACTTAGCGGATCAAATAGCAATTTGTCTTTTGCGTTTATGCTTTGCCTGTAATACACTTTACTCACTCTTTCGCCGGGCATTGTTTTCTGAATAAAAACTTTGCCGTTCCTAATAAAAGGAAAACGGTAAGATGGCGGTTGTAATTTGTCGAGCTTTTTCCATTCTTCAATAAGCTCATTCCTGCCGGAAACTTTATTCATTATAGAATTAGTAAGATCTGCCTGTTGTTTGAACCAATTTGTTACCACAGGCTCTTTTATATTTTCAAGCCAGCGGTAAGGATCTTTGTAAGTTACTCCCCAATAAGTATCACTTGCGTTAACTGTTTTAGAAGCGGGATAATTCCATTGTGCAAAACCGGTTGAACTGGAAATTAAAATGATGAAAGATGCAATTATCCTTTTCATATAATTTATTTATTTATGAATGATATTATTGTTCGTTTTTATTTCCAAAATAAGATTTATCATGTACCATAGAATACAACATAAGCTTCAATAATTCATTTTCTTTTTGAAGGGTATTTATTTGCTCCTGTTGTGATTCAATCAATACGTGCTGCTCCTGCATACCTTTACTAAGGGCATAATAAACTGGCTGTAAGCAAGGCTATAATGGTCTTTACTATTTGCGGATTTTTGGAGACCATCAAATTTATAATTTAACTCATTGGCCGCTTTTTCTACGCCCTGGGCAAGTAAGAGGGTATGAACTTTGGTATCAATATAATAAAACCGTAATGTTTTCAATAATGGATAATTATTTATTTAATAATTTTTTCATCTGTATTTCCAGCATATCTATCCTTTTTTGTTGTTGTACATTATTTATTTTCTGATCTTCTACTTCTTTATTTAGTTCCTCTATTATTACTTGTTGTTCCTGCACAGCCTTAACCAATGGAACAACAAATTGTGAATAGCTTAAGGCATAAAAATTTTTATCATTTTCAGGTTTTTTTAACCCGCTAAAATCATAGTTTAGAGAATTGGCAGCTTCTTCCACTTCTTGGGCTACAAAACCAGTTTGCACA
The DNA here is from genome assembly GCA_039920245.1 of Ferruginibacter sp. Classification (GTDB taxonomy): domain Bacteria; phylum Bacteroidota; class Bacteroidia; order Chitinophagales; family Chitinophagaceae; genus Ferruginibacter. The sequence continues at coordinate 3,512 of JBDSEE010000125.1, read as the reverse complement.
GTTTTTTCTTTATCATTACTGCCATTTGTAAGGATAATATCTTCAGTAATTCCAAGTTTGTTATTGAGACCGTGGACATCAAGGGTATAAGTAACCGGCCTGAGTTTTTTAATAAACGTTAACCCCGGAACATTTTCATTTATATTTTTTTTATATCGCCCATCAGATATATTAAAGTAAGCTGCAAAGGCTACAACTGCATTTATAACGGGATTTCCAAGGAATACTTTATTAGCTGCTGTTGCCTGTGCCTGGAAACCAAAACTGCAGGAATTACTAATAGTAGGGTCCGAAGAACTGGTAGTTGCCTGGTATCCAACAAAAGTATTGTTATCTCCCGTGGAAGTATATCCTGCATCGTAACCTATGAAGGTATTTTGATTTCCTGAAACATTTGAAAGTCCGGACGCATAACCATAATAAGTATTGAAGCCGCCGCCAATATTTGCGTATCCTGCATGATATCCCCCAAAACAATTAAAAGATCCTGTAGTGTTTGCAAAACCGGCCTGTTCACCTAAAAAAAGATTGGTACCACCACCTGTATTATTAAACCCTGCTTGATATCCAATTGCTGTACAATAATTACCTGATGTATTATTATAGAGAGCCTGGTAGCCTACTGCAGTATTTCCGTCAGCATTGCTATTATATAAACTTTGCGCCCCTACAGCTGTATTCCATCTTTTATCATTATTTGTATAAAGAGATTGATATCCCGTAGCGGTGTTGGAATTACCGGTGTTGTTTAAATTAAGAGATTGATAACCCGTAGCGGTGTTAGAATTACCGGTGTTGTTTGTATAAAGAGATCGAAATCCCGTAGCGGTGTTGAAATTACCGGTGTTGTTTAAATAAAGAGATTGATATCCATCAGCTGTATTACTAAGCCCGCTGGTATTGGAGTAAAGGGATTGAGACCCTGTGGCAGTATTATCATCTGCGGTGTTGTTACTGAGGGCATCAGAACCAATGGCTGTATTGTTCCATCCGGTAATATTTGTTCTAAGGGCATTCAAACCCATAGCTGTATTATTTAATCCTTCGGTATTTGAGAAAAGAGCACTTGTGCCCGTTGCAGTATTACCATTTCCACTTGTATTTGTATAAAGAGCCCAAAAGCCGGTTGCAGTATTAAATAACCCTGATATATTTTTTTGAAGCGCCTGGGCTCCTGTTGCCGTATTTTGAAAACCTCCGATGTTATCATGTAAAGCAAAAACCCCGGTTGCAGTATTGCTGTTGCCGGATAGATTAGAATAAAGTGCCTCAAGACCGCTCGCTGTATTGCCAATACCCCCCTGGTTAGCATATAATGCCTTAGACCCAACTGCTGTATTTTGATAACCAGTGGTGTTATTATATAACGTTGAATCACCAATAGCTACCAAATTTGAACTTGTGGCATTTGTGAATAGAGCACCTACACCCGTTGCTACATTGCTGTAACCGGTTGTATTATTTTGCAGCGCCTGCATACCAATAGCAGTGTTGTTGTTGCCGGTATTATTTTTTAAAAGGGCAAAATAACCATTAGCTGTGTTGCTTCTTCCTGTGGTATTAAAAAAAAGTGCTTGAGCACCATTAGCGGTATTGTATAGTCCGGTATTTGAATAAAGTGCGTAACCCCCAATACCCGTATTTCCATTTCCCGGTGTATTTGAATTTCCTGCCTGATAACCCCAAAAGCTGTTCAATAAATTATTGTCTATTCTACCTGCTTTTTGATTATTAACCCGAATACTAAAAGGAACATTATCGGTAGTTCCTATAAAATTAGTGCCATCAGCAGTTCCTGAATTTCCGTTAAGCAACCAGCCTGCTGCCCCTGATGACGACCCTGTTGCAACCCTTAGCCATAAAGGGCTGTTCCAATAATAATACCCGGGGGTAACATCACCACTGCTTGCAGTATTGTAAACCAATAAAGAATTGGCGGGTGTTATAATGGTTGACTGATCAGCCGTTCCTGTTAATGAAACTCTTGGAATTAAAAGGCCTTTGTTTGCATTTACAATATCAAGCATTGCGCTGTTATTGGGTGTTACTGTCCCTATTCCTACATTTTGAGCCTTCAAATAATTGCTTATCAAAATTGCCAGAATGAGAAGAAGATATTTGTTTTTCATTTTTTAAGTTTAAGATTAAAAATTCTTATTGGTTTCAATGCTTTATAATATTTTTTATAAACTCTATTTCCTGTTTTAATGATAACATGTCTTTTGTCTGTGAAGACATCTCTGCTTTTAAATTATCGATTTCATTTTTTTGTATATCAATAATTATTTGCTGTTCTTGCATACCTTTTACAAGAGGCATAATAAACTGGCTGTAGGCAAGGCTGTAATGGTCTTTGTCATTTGCAGGAGCATGAACACCATCAAAATTATAACCCAGTTCTTTAGCTGCTTTTTCTACATCCTGTGCAAGAAAACCGGAGTGGAGAACTGTTTCACTCTTCAATGAAGCAGGGTGTACGATATTTGAATGTAGAATGCCGGTTTGGTGGTAATCTTCCAGTTTTTGTTCATCAAAATAATAAGTTACGGGAGTAAGCTTTTTAATAAAATCTAAACCAGGCACATTCGCTTTTACATTGTATTTAAATCTGGCATCCGATGGAGATATTAGATTGCCATGCAAGTTTGCGAAAGAATTTCCAAAGTAGATATCAGTAACTGCACCATTACCGATTTGTACCGTATTAGCGGCTGCAACTCTTGCTTGATAACCAATTGCAGTAGCATTACTGTAAGTTCCAGGCCCATTTACACCTGCTAAATATCCTATTGCAGTGTTGCCACTCCCGCTGGTATTGTCGTACAACGCCCCGCTACCTACAGCAGTGTTTTGATTACCTGAAGTATTGCTAACTAAGGAACTCACACCATCAGCAGTGTTATCATTTCCATTGCTCACAATCAATGCATTTACACCTGTGGCAGTATTCAAGGCTCCTGAGCTATTGTTCCTGAGCGCAAAGTTTCCGGTAGCCGTATTAGCGCCACCGGTATTATTATTCAAAAGTGCGCTATCGCCTATGGCGGTATTTTGTGTACCGGTAGTGTTCGTAAAAAGTGCTTTGTAACCAACAGCTGTAAGTCCACCAACTGTTGTGTTTTGAAAAAGAGAAAGATTACCCACCGCTGTATTGTTACTGCCTTTAGTATTATTAAATAAGCTCTGAGAACCTAAAGCTGTATTGCCTGACCCTTCATTTAAGTTTACACTTCCAAAGCTATTATTTGCGAGAGATTGATATCCCACCGCTGTAATATTACTTCTCCTGTTATAAAGTGCAGCTTGTGAGCCAATGGCTATATTATAATTTGCCGTATCATTTGTCCTGCCGGCAAATAATCCTATTGAAATATTTTCATTGCCTTTTCTTATCCCGTCATTTGCACCTGCACCTATACCCACATTTGCATTACCGGTTGTAATCCCACTTAGAGCGTAATCACCCATTGCGGTGTTTTGATTGCCGGTGGTAATTCCATACAATGAAAGAT
>JBDSEE010000124.1:0-5297 GCA_039920245.1 Ferruginibacter sp. | reverse complement strand
GTAACGCCTGCGCATTGCGCCCAGGATCTTATTGCTGCCGCTTTGTAAGGGAACATGAAAATGCGGCATGAAATGACGGCTGTTCGCAACAAATTCTATGATCTCATTACTCAGCAGGTTCGGCTCAATGGAAGAAATACGGTAACGTTCAATGCCATCCAGTTGATCAAGTTGCTGAATTAAACTATAGAAATCCTCAGCAGGTTTCTTACCATCAGTTGCCAGGGTTCCAAAACCAAAATCACCGAGGTTGATGCCGGTTAATACAATTTCTTTTGCGCCGCCTGCAGCTATGGCCTTTACATTTTCCAGTACATTGCTGATACTGTCGCTTCGACTCTTCCCCCTTGCCATGGGTATGGTGCAGAAACTGCAATTATAATTACAGCCGTCCTGTACTTTTAAGAAAACCCTGGTGCGCTCGTGCACAGAAAAAGAAGCATTAAAAATATTTACATCTTCTATATCGCAACTGCAGATCCTGGTTGCATCATTCTTGGTAAGTCCCTGCAGGTGCTGGGTAATATTGAACTTTTCGGCAGCACCCAGTACAAGGTCCACACCGGGTATTTCAGCTATCTCTTTGGGTTTTAACTGGGCATAGCAACCGGTAATGACCACCATAGCCTCCGGCGCCTTTCTTTGAATGCGACGTACGAGTTGCCGGCATTCCTTATCGGCGTTATCTGTAACAGAACAGGTATTGATCACGTACAGGTCGGCCACTTCATCAAAATCTTTTTTCACAAAGCCATCCTGTTCCAGCAACCTGCCAATGGCAGTTGTTTCGCTATAATTTAGCTTGCACCCAAGTGTATGTAAGGCTACCGTGCGGTTCATTGGCGCAAAGGTAAGTTTTGAACTTTGAACTTTGAACTTTCAACCTTGAACCTTCAACTTTCAACCTTTAACTTAATCTCATTTTCTCTTCTCAACAATTTTCACGAATTTTACCAGATCAATCTTGTGGGCAGGGCCCTAACTTCATGAACCCCAATATGTATAGATCAACTTTAGTTCCTCTAAACAATAACCTGGTAACCTCCTTGACCTTAGCCCTGTTACTGCTCGTTGGCAGTTCCTGCAGGGTTACCAAGCCTTCCCATTATTTTGAAACACTTACGAAGGATACTACGATCTCCGGTTTTGTGACCAACGACTTTGAAAGTAAGATCCGAAAGGGGGATATGCTTACTATTAATGTAACCAGTTTAAGCATTGAAGAAGATGTGATGTTCAATAAAGGCGCAGCGGCGGCAGGAACTGCTGCAGGATACCTGGTTAGACCGGACGGTACTGTCTTATTGCACCGCCTTGGCTATGTACCAGTAGAGGGCCTTACGCGGAAAGAACTGGCACAAAAACTACAGAAAGATTTGTTAGCGTATATGAAAGAGCCCATAGTAAATGTAGGTTACTTAAATCATAAAGTAACTGTTATAGGTGAAGTGGGCAAGCCGGGCATTGTAGAGATGCCGGAAGAACAGATGCCCTTGCTCGATGTACTGGTGCTTAGTGGTGATATACAACCCAATGCAAAACGTAACCGGGTGATGATCATCCGGGATAAGGGCACTGAAAAACAAGTTAAATATGTAAACCTCCAGGACCATTCGCTGTTCACTTCAGCCTGGTACTATAGTCAGCCTAACGATATAATTTATGTGCTGGCTGATACAGAAAAAGAGGCAAAAGAAGCAAAGAAAGTCAATATTCAGACTACTATGGCCCTGGTGGCATCCGGGCTGTCTTTCATTTTCATAGTAATTGATCGGCTTACCCGCTAAAGAAATCGGTATAATTATGAATGAAGAACAATTTTTCAGTGAGAAGCCGCAGGCAAATATTCTTGCCCAGGTGGTGCAACGATACCTTCCTTTCTGGCCGGTATTTGTTTTATTCACGGCTGTTTCCCTTAGCGTGGCCTACGTGTACCTGCGTTCACAGACAAAGATCTATGTAGCAACCGCCAAGGTTCTACTAAAGGATCCCCAGAAAAATGGTGGGGACAGTAAGGTGCTCGATGCCCTCAATATTTTCAGTGAAAAAAAGATCGTAGAAAACGAGATAATCGTGTTGAAAAGTGCCGATCTCATGCAGCAGGTAGTAAAGGACCTTGACCTCTATGTAAGTATTTATAACGAAGGCAATGTGCAGACCGAGGAATTATATAAAACAAGTGCGCCGCTGACCTTTGTCGCCCAAAACAAAGAAGATATTCGGGGTGGGGGCAAATATGATTTTGAAATTGACTGGAACCGACGATTATTGATCATTGCAAATCAGCGAATTCCATTTAATGGTACGTTGAATATCAATGGCAGTCTTTATTCTATAAAGATCAATGATGACTATAATAAACTGGCTAAGGGCAAGAACTACTATGCTGTCTTTAATTCAGTTGGCGGGGCAGCGGGAGGTATAGGCATCAGGGCCAATGCCATCTCTTTCTCATCCACAGTTATAGACCTCTCCATTGAAACTCCTGTGCCCGAAAAAGCCGTGGACGTATTGAACCATCTTTTCGAGATCTATAATATAGCGGGAATCAAGGATAAGAACCAGATCGCCATCAATACCCTGCAATTCATTGACGACCGCTTAAATACGGTAACCCGGCAATTGGATAGTGTAAATCACAATATACAGTTGTATAAAAGTTCCCAGTCCATTACAGATCTTGGCAGCCAGGCATCGCTTTATTTCGGTAATGTAGTGGAAATGGATAAACGCAAGGGAGAGATCCAGTTCCAGGCAAATGTACTCGGTGGTCTTGAAAATTATATTAATGGCAAGGGCTCCAGCCCCGGCACCGTTCCTTCCCTCCAGTTGGTTAGTGATGGCACCCTTTCGGGGCTATTGGGCCAGTTGTATTCCGAAGAGTTTGTATTGCAGAAAGCAAAAGAAATAGGAGGTGAAAAAAGTGATGCCGTAGTGGCTTCCCAGGAAAAGATCCGGCGGTTGAAAAAAGACATGCGGGAAAACCTGAGCCTGATCCGGAACAACTATAATTCAGAGCTCGGGAACATCAATAAAAATATCAACCATAATAATTCACTTCTAACACAAATACCAGCAAAGGAGCGGGGGCTGCTGGAGATCAGCCGGCAGCAGGCCATTAAAAATAATATTTATACTTACCTGCTTCAGAAAAGGGAAGAAACAGCAATTAGTTCTGCGGCTACTTCACCAGATCTAAGGGTTCTGGAAGGGGGCTCATGGTGGGGGCCAATAAGGCCCGTAGCTAAAAACTTTTACCTCACGGGGCTCCTCATCGGGCTACTAGCTTTCCTGCTATACGTGCAAATACAGGAACAATTCAATAATAAGGTTATGTTTCGTTCACAGATCGAGGGCAAGACAAAGGTTCCTGTCATTGCAGAGATCGTACAGGCCAAAACGACAAAACCTATCGCAATCTACGAAGGTCAGCGAACGGTTATTGCAGAGCAATTCAGGACCCTTCGTACCAATCTTTCCTTTATGGGTTTTAATGAAACCAATAAAACCTTGCTGGTCACCTCCAGCATTTCGGGTGAGGGTAAGAGTTTTATAGCCATTAACCTGGCTTTAAGCATCACGCTGAATGGAAAAAAGGTGGCCCTGATGGAAATGGATCTCCGCAAGCCAAAGGTAAGTAAGCAATTGGGGGTAGAACGGAATCCAGGCATCAGTAATTATTTGGTTAATAAAGCAAGCATTGAAGAGATCATTAGGCCAACGACCTATCCAAATCTTTTCCTTATCCCTGCAGGAGTTATACCTCCGAATCCCACAGAACTGATACAAAAACCGGAATTTGTCCGCTTAATGCAGGAACTCAATGAACGGTTTGATTATATTATTATTGATACAGCTCCTATTGGGCCGGTTACCGATGCACAACTGCTGGCCGCCTATGTAAATACCACCATTTTCGTGGTAAGGCATGACAAAACCCCGGCATCATTCCTGAAAATGATTGAAGGGTTGCGTTTCGAAAATAAGTTCCCCGGCATGTGTGTAGTATTCAATGGCATCAAGCCGAGGGGTGTTGCCTTCCTCAATTATGGTTTCGGCGGATATGGTAACGGCTATGGGTATGGGTACGGTTATGGTTATGGGTACGGTTATGGCTATGGCAGTGAAGCTTATAGCTATTATGTTGCTGATGGCTCGCACCCCGGCTACAAAAATTTGTGGGGTATTCCGAAGGCAGTGGTGAAGAAGTTCAGGAAGAGAAGATAAGGTTCAAGGTTCAAGGTTTAAGGTTCAAGGTTCAAGGTTCTTCAGGATGGAAAATATTAATAAAGCTGAAGCTTTTAAATTTTGGAGAAATGTATGAATTGCTGTATGCTAAAAATTTAACCTTTAAATGTCAAACGTTTCATCATTCGAAGAACTTGAAATATGGCAACAAGCAAGGCAACAAGCCAATGAAATCTTTGCTTTATATCAATCGGAGCCTTTTTGCAAAGACTGGGCCTTAAAAAACCAGATCAATGCTGCCTCTGGCTCCGTGATGGATAATATTGCGGAAGGTTTTGAAAGAACAGGAAATAAGGAATTTTCCAATTTTTTGTGCATTGCTAAAGCGTCTAATGGAGAAGTCAGGTCACAATTGGCAAGAGCGTTTGATAGAAAATATTTGACTAAAGAAAATTATGATGAATTAGTGCTAAAATGCAGGTTGATAAGTAAAAAGATTACAGCTTTTATTAAGTATTTAAAAGAGTCAGATAAGAAAGGATTTAGGTATAAGTAATAAAAGTTTAAAGTTGAAAGTTTATTGGTCGTTTCATATATGAAGTTAAAAAAGTTTAAGGGTTTCCAACCTTGAACCTTGAACCTTCAACCAATTACAAATTTCTTCGGTAACATTCTTCAAAACGGGTGTGACTGAGGAACAGCGAAGCTTTGACCGGTATGAACGAAGAAAAAAAATGGTACGCAGTATATACCCGCCCCCGGTGGGAGAAGAAAGTGGCTTCCATACTGGATGGCAAGGACATTAATTTTTATTGCCCTCTGCATAAAGTGTAACGGCAATGGAGCGATCGGAAGAAAGTCATCACGGAGCCGCTGTTCAAGGGATATGTATTTGTGCAGGTGGCAGAACAACATAAATGGGACCTGAAGCTTATTGATGGTATATTGAATTATGTGTACTGGCTGGGCCGGCCTGCAGTGGTTAAAGAAGCTGAAATAGATACCATAAAAAAATTCCTGCAGGAGTTTGACAATGTTGAAGTCATCAATCCTATGCTGGAATTGAATGATGCGGTCAAAGTGAAAATGGGTATTATGATGGATTACAG
>JBDSEE010000123.1:0-18843 GCA_039920245.1 Ferruginibacter sp. | reverse complement strand
TTTTATTTTTAACGAATAATGTCCCGGCAAAATATTGCTGTACACTATTTTCCCGTTAGTACCAGTATAATGCCATGCGTTATCATAGCCTTCCAGGAACCAGGCATACTCACATTTCTCCGCATTTGAAAAGCTGACGGCATTCACATTCATCTCGAAAAAATTCTCTCCGCGGCTTGTTGAAAAATCAAGTGGTTTGCTCCCGGAATATTCCACCACACGAAAGCCGTTTTCATTAGTTGCCTTCCCACCTATTGAAAAGCCAGACACTAACAAGTCCGGTAGCCAGGTTGACTTCCTGATATTTTGTGGCCAAAAATGATTGAATCCATAGGTTCCACCAAAATAGAGTGTGCCCTGCATATCCTTCCACACGGCACCGTCGCAAAATTCATTGCTTTGTAACCCATCCAGTTGCTGATAATATGAAATGGTTTGATCAGCATTATTCAGTTTTGCCATCCCCTTGTTTGTACTTACCCAAATGTTACCCGTGCTATCTTCCTCAATTGCATGAATGGTATTGTTGGGCAAACCATTCGCTGTGGTATATTTCCGGAATACAGGCTCAGGCTTAGTAGCATCCACATTACTGATCCAGTTAAGTCCATAACTGGTACCAACCCATATCCTGTTCCTGCTATCTTTAAAAACAGACAACACATCATTATTTGATAAACTTCCTTCGTAGGTAAGTGCTTTAAACGTTTTAAACAAATGGGTTTTCTTATCCAGCAGGCTTAATCCCCCGTAACGGCAGCCAATCCATAATTGGTTGTCTTCACCATCAGCTAATGCATAAATGATGTCATTGGCAGGACCTCTGTTATTGTTGTTATAAGTAAAGCGCTCTAAAAAACCCAGCGATAGTTCCCCCAACGGAGCCCTGTTGATTTTGAGATGTATAAGGCCAAATCCACTTGTACCTAGCCAGACAGATTGATCCGGGTCTTGCTTGATGGCATATACAGAACCAAATTCCGGATATGCATTATGGCCGGTTATGGCAGACCACTTATTAAATTGTTTGCTTTTAAGATCGTAGACGCCAATGCCTTTTCCATCTGTACCAATATAAATAAGATCATCTGTTCCCTTGGTTAAGGCATACACAGAATTATTGTCCAGCTCTGTGGGTGCTAAAATATATTTTTTGGTAAAGGAGACTTTGGTATCTGTCCAAAAAGCCGGCATGCTGATAATACCGCTACCCTTGGTACCGATCCATAAATTTCCATTGGCTTCACAAAAAGCCCGTACAGATTTATTGTAGGGCACACCGTTTTCTGAAGTGGTGACGGTGCCAAATGATTTTGTTTTGGGAAACATTTTTATAATACCGTTGCCATCGGTACCATACCACAAAATATCTTCGCTACCCAGCGCCCAGGAAGTAACTTTTATATCCCGCATCTGTTCCGACTCTTCTTTTAAAAAAGAAGTGGGTTGAAGATTTGTATCCAATACCTGGAACCCTTTAGAGGACCTGGCCAGGAGGTAATGATTTTTGTAGAAAATAATTGATGCAGGGCTGTTTGCCAGTTGCATCTGTTTACTAACGCTGGAATTATTAAGATGCAGGGTAAATAATTCATCATTAGCATTGGTAAAAAATAACCTGTGATTTACTATAAAGAAGTTAGTTATCTTTTTTTCCTGCTGGTAAATTCTTACCGGTTTAAACTGCTGCAAACTTCCCTCATACATTTTAAGTTCCCCATCTGCTGTTAACAACCATAGCTTGTTGTTTTCATCAAAAGCAAATTTATTAATAGCGGATTTTTGTGCAGCTATATTACTTAACTTAAAACTATCAGCTGCTTCATCGTAATAACTCAACCTGTTCTTTTGAATAAGGCAATACGGCTGTTTTTTATTATCAACGGCCAGCGCATATTCCTGCTCACTTACTTTGCTCCGCTGGTATTGCTGGTAAAAGTAGTTATGAAATTTCCCGGTTTCTTTGTCGTAGCGGGAAATGCCTTCAATAGTAGTCACCCAAATATTGCCCCGCCTATCCTCGGTTACCTGTTGTATCACATTGCTGCCAATGCTCTTGGAATCATTTTCTTTACTATAATTAAATACTTTAAAGCTGCTGCCGTCATACATATTTAATCCATCCCAGGTAGCTACCCACAATAAATTACTTGCATCTCTAAAAATATGATTGATTGAACTATTGGAAAGGCCATTCCGGTTATCGTAATGCTGAACAAAAAATGGGTCAGGTCCTTCTGCGGAGGCTTGCATCTGCAGAAAACTAAGTGAGAGAATGGTATAGACAAGTTTTAGCTGTTTCACTTAAAGCTTATAATCTTTGGCTTTTCTAAGGTAGGTAATATAACGGGCTAAAAAGATTTGGGAAGCATTAAATACAAAAATGGAATGATTCCTGGCTATACACCAACCGGGTCAGGCCCTTACGCTATATGATTTTTTAACCTTAAGTTTGTCCTCACCCTGTTTTCTTATCGATGGATTCCTCAACTACCGAAATCTCATTTCTTCTATGTAGCGACCCCACCACTCAGAAATCTAAATGAATTAAATTAATCCTTTTCCCTTACTTCAATTATTGACAATAAAACTTTCCTCGGATCCAGTACCACAGTTTTTGGTTTTTTTGCAAGAGGGAAAACAAATACCGCTGATTGCTTACTGATATTTATTCTTGTCATAACCGGTAAAGCTTTTCCATTTATATCAATAGCAATATCCAAGGGGAAATTATACAGCCCATCAATGCTTTGTTGCTGATTAACCGTTAAAACCAATCCTTTTTTTGCCGCATCATATTTCCAGTCAGCATTTAATCTTATCAGGTCTCCACGATGAAGCCATTGATCAAAAAAAACGGCAAGGTCCTGATGCGACGCTTTTTCCATTTCCTGTTGAAAATCTTTGGTAGAAGCATTTGCGTTCATAAAATTTTTGTAATAAGATTGTATACCTTTTTTAAAAGCCGCTACACCAATCATATCACGCAACATCAGTAATATACAAGCCCCTTTTTGATACGTCACTACGTTTGTAACTTCTCCCTCTTCTGCCGTCCTGTCTGCAACTATATGGTATGTTGAATCCTTTTTATAATATTTTATAAACGATTGTTTTGCCTTTTCCCATTCACTGATAAATGCTTCTTTGCCATATTGATGCTCAATAAACAACATGGTAAAACAGGTTGCAAATCCTTCACTAAGCCATGCATCGTCCCAGCTATTTTCAGTAACACCATTGCCAAACCATTGATGCGCTAATTCATGAATGATAACATTTCTTGTTCTCACAGATCTGTCACCCGTTATCAACTTTTCCGAATAGCCAATTGCTGAAGCTGCCTCCATTCCACCACCCACAACCGGAGATTCAATGTTAGCCAGCTTTTCGTAAGCATACGGACCAACATAACCGGAATAAAAAGTTAATACATCTTTTGTGGGCACAGCAAAATCATAGAAGCCTGCAACCCTGTCTTTTGCATACACCCATGCTTCAATTGACTTGCCCATAAACTGGTCAACATACTGCACAGCAAAATTTGCTATCCCCAAAGTATATAACCAGGTTGCAATTGGAACTGATTGCTTCCATGCGGTGACCTTGGTTGTGTCATTGATGATAGATTCTTCTACCAGTAACCCATTTGAAACTACTTTATAATGTAAAGGCGCTTTGGTAGTAAACTCACAAGTAGCCTTATCCGATGGATGATCTATAAGCGGGAGCCAATGTCTTGCTTTGTTTGGCCAGTTGTCGCTAAAGAAACTTCTGTCTCCATATTTTGTTGGGCCTATATGCAGACCATCAGCCGGCTCACCATGATAATTTATTTGAAAAATGATTTCTTTTCCTGCTAATGCTGCTTCATCTATATTTATTGTTAATGCATTATTGGTATGCGTGTAAGAAATCTTTTTACCCGCTGCAGCAACTGACACTACAACCATTCCCTTCCCGGTACTCAAAGTTTTGTTGATGAGATCAAGCCGGAATTGCTTTACACCCGGTTGTTTAAAATACACCGTTACAAAAGCAACAACATCTATTTCATTTGAGTGATCGGATACAGAAATATCAAAATGGTAATGCTTTATATCAATTCTTTTATCTACAGGATAATGATCGGCTAAGACATATGCATGAAAAATAAAGAAGCACAGAATAAAAATAATTACAGCTTTACATTTATTCATGATGCATTGTTTATTAGATGATGCTATTGTAAAAACTTATTGAATAGTTATTTTCTTAAGATAAAAACTTTTGCCGTCAACAATTGGTGGCGTTGTTGATTTAACGGTTATACCTTCTTTTCCTAAGATCATTTTGTCTGTTTTGTTATCTGCTGTAACCTCGATGGGTAAGTCCATAAAATAGTTACTGGCCTTAACCTGGTATTTATGATACGCTGACTCCTTAATGTTAATCTCCAGCACATTCGTTGTTCTTAAAAAGAAATCAAAAAATGGTTTTAGATCTTTACCCGATGCTTTGCTGAACAGTTGTTCTACATCGGTGGTTGTAACAAAATTATCATAGGTATAAGCGGGATCGGTAGCCAGTTTTTTTAATGCAGGTAAGAACACTTCATCTCCTAAAACATACCTGAGGCTATGCATAAAAAAGGAACCCTTTGTATATATTTCTCCTGAATAAGTTTCTGCTGTATTTATCTCGTCACCCTGTACTACTGGCTTTACATTTCTAATGCTGCGGCGGTGCCCGGAAATGATCTCATCGTAAGCTTCCTGGCCTCCCAACTCGTACATGGCTAGTGCCTCAGCATAAGTAGCGATACCTTCCTGTATCCACATATGTGCCCAGTCTTTATTAGTTACTTTATTGGCAAACCACTCATGTGCATATTCATGAAACAGGTTTGCGGAATAATCATGGCCCCCAACATTTTTATACTCGAACTTGTTTTGGAAAGTTATCATCGTTTGATGTTCCATTCCTGAATTAGGTACTTCTGCAGTGCCAATTTTTTCTTTCGCCCATGGATACTCGCCAAAGTATTTTTCTAAGATCTTTGTATCCCGCATTTTTGTTTCATTAAACTTTTTTGCAAAAGCCGTATCCACTTCTAATACATAAAAATCAACAGGTACTTTATTGCCATTGATGGTTGTATAGGTATCGCTTACTACTTTGTATTTCCCGATATTGAAGAGGATACAATAGTTGCTAATGGTATACCTTGTTTTCCAGTAATAGGTTTGCTTATCTTTTTTTGTAATTACTTTTTGTAACAGTCCCGGTGCTGCTACTACAAGGCCGGCAGGAACAGTGATATTCATATCAACTCCTTCGTTAGGTTCATCACTCGGGTGATCCTTGCACGGGAAATATATTTTACCTCCTTCAAACTGGCAGTTAATAGCAACCCATGGATTTCCGTTGCTATCTTTTGTCCAGGTGAATCCACCACCCCAAGGTGGCCGCACCGCAACAGGAGGTTTACCGGAGTATGTAATATCTACAAGTTGCTTCCCTGCTTTAAATCCCTTACTGCTGGTTATGAAAAGTTTATTATCCTGGTGATTGAATTTAACAGCCGCATTGTTCACAGTTATTTTTGTTACCAGCATGGATTGCAGCATGTCCAGCAAAAGCGTATCCGTTGGTTTTAATAAATTCAATTGTACTAAAGCATTCCCTCTGATAGATTGCTGGGCTATATCTACATCCAGGTTAATAGTATAATGCCTGATATCCATTATTGCCTGCAATGGATTCAGTTTTCCTCCTGAGCTCATTTTACTGATGTCCTGCGTTTGACTTATAGATTCAAAAGAGTAAAACAATATCATGAAAAATAAAAGATACTTATACAGGCAATACGATTGATTTTTGTTTTGGGGATTCATGATGATGCTTTTTTATTTTGCTGTTGTGAATGTAAAACCGGGTAAAAGATAATGCATACTATATATCTTAAGTAAGTTAGATAGTTTTAAGGAAAAGAATGTTCGCTTATCAAGTCAATTAAAAGGCAACTATAAAACGCAGTTTTCTTAAGAACGCAGCATCTACATTAGCCTTTTTATTCGTAGCGAGGATAACAATGCCATTGTATGCTTCTATTTGTTGCATAAGGTAGTTTACCTCTATGTTCGCATAACGGTCATGGGCATCTTTCACATCGCTTCGTTTCCCAAATAAAGCTTCTGCTTCATCTAAAAGCAATATAGCATTTGCTTCAGCTGCTGCATTGAATAGTGGGCGAAGGTTCTTTTCTGTTTCACCAATGTATTTGGACACGATAGCTGAGAGTTCTATACGGTAAACAGGCATATTCATTTCTTTACCAAGAAGCGCAGCTACTTCTGATTTCACGGTTCCGGGAGCGCCATGAAACAAAACCTTAAAGGCAGGCTTTATTTTTTTAATAGATGCCGGTTTCCTTTCTACTGTTTGCGGCGGATTAGATACCGCAATAATCTCTTTTAGCAGCTGTTGTGTAGCATGGCTTAATTTCAGTTCGTCTAAGTTTTTACCCGGCTGCAGGGGGAAAAAATAATCACTTTTCATACTTATAAATTTAAAGAATGAGGACGAACTTTGCGCAGTATTGTGCTTTGTGATCTTTGTGTTTAAATTCACTCTAAAACCAGTGAGACTTTTAATCCTCTACTTTCGGAACGTCTTATTTTTTACCACAAATGGCACAGAGGAATTCACAAAGAACACTGAGAAATGCAAGAGTACTTCAAACTTGAACTTGAACTTTGAACCTTGAACTTTGAACTTTGAACCTTGAACTTTGAACCTTGAACTTTGAACCTTGAACCTCTAACTGTCAACTTTCAACCTTCTTCCTAATTCGCTCCTGCCCTATTTATTTCATCTCCCGCACCTCCCTCCGAACGCTTTACGGCTTTCATTGTTTTGCCAAAGCGCCAGCTGAAGGCTAAGCGTACAACACGGGAATCCCAGGTGACTGCGAACGGCTCATGTGCATTTTCAAAAGTAGACAGCCCGGAATAATTTTGGAATTTAGTGATATCGCGAATGTTCAGTTTCAGTGAACCATTATTTTTTAAGATCGATTTTGACACACCAAAATCCAGCTCCCCCTGTGGCGTCAGGTATTCCTGCAGGTCTATCTGGTTCTTCGTTTGGTAATACCCGCTTACTTCAACGCCCCAGCCTCTGTTGAATTTTAACTGGTTGTTCAGGTTGATATTAAATGTGTTGATCGTGGCCTTAATCGGTGCCCATACCACACCCTCTATTACCTTGTGATTGTAAAATGCTACTGCGGTAAGGCTCCACCATTTGGTAAGTTGTCTTTGAAAAGTTTCCGTGATACCTAGGTTCTTAAACGACCCAACATTGCCACGGGTATAAATAATGATGTTCCTGTTTACATTGCTACTGTTGGAATCTATGATAAACACCTGGGAAAAATAATCACGCAGGCTGCTGTAGGAGATCTCTGTAGTGAGCATTTGTTTGTATGTGTGCGACAGGGCAAAGTTCCATGTGTATTGCGGTCTGATGAAAGGGTTGCCAGCTTCATAAGTGTACTTGTTCAGAGTGGTCTTAAAAGGATTCAGGTATTGAAACGGCGGCCTGTCTATCCGGCGTCCAACCCGTACGGTGATCATGTTGTTGCTGTCTGCTTCGTAAGAAAGAAATGCTGTAGGAAACAGGCTACTGTAATTCTTTTTAAATGCAGCATCCTTCACAATAGCGTTCCCCAATTGCTTTGCGCTGTAAGCCGTGTACTCGTAGCGAAGACCAGCCTGGCCATGCCATTTGCCTTTCTTCGCATCTGCACTTGAATATGCCGAGCTGATCTTTTCATTATATAAAAAGTGATTACTGCGGCTAAGGTCCGGCACAAAAATGTTGTTATCCAGGTAAACATAATCAGCCAGGTTATCCGTTTTGTTCAGCGCTGTTTTTACACCACTCTCCAGCACAAACGCCTTGTAGCGTTTTGCATAATCCACTTTCAGCGTTACGATATTAAGGGTTGAAGGGATATTGCCGGCTGTGATATAAACAGGGCTGCCGGGCGCAGACAATTGTGTCTGGTAGTTTTGTTCGTTGCTAATGCTAAACCGCACGTAATCAATATCAGCAGCAAGTTCACTGCTCGTATTGATCTTGTGGCGACCATTTATATTTATACCTCCACGCTTGTATTGCACATTATTTACACCTGCCGTGTTGATGGAAGAATCCAAATGACCAAACCGATCCTTCCAGTCAATATCGCTGTAAGACCTGGTTCGCTTTTTAAATATCCCGCCGGTAAAAACCATACCCACCGTGGTTTTGTCGCTAAGGAAATAATCGAGGCCTGTCTTCAGGTTCTGACCAAAAACTTTGCTTTTATTGAAATTGGGTTGTTCTAGCAGTACTGAGTCCTGGCCGTTCTTATCAAAATAGGAACGTAAGGTCCATAGGTGCTGCGATTCCGTGTTTGCCCTGAAACCGTAATTAAAGAACCAGTTTGTTTTACCGTTACGATAATTCAGGTTAATGCTGTTACCTGTTTTTGTGTAAATGCCCTGGCCGAGGCCAAGATTCAGCGACCCATTGAATCCTTTCTGTTTATTCGCCCTGGTTTTGATGTTGATGATACCCGCATTACCGGATGCATCATATTTGGCACCGGGATTTTCTATCAGTTCTACCACATCTATCAGTGCTGCGCTCATGCCTGACAGGTAGGCCTGCAGGTCACTGCCGCTAAGCTGGGTAGGTTTGCCGTCTATTAGTACCATTACAGCCGGTTTCCCTTTCATGATGATAGAGCCGTCTTTACCTACCGTTATGCCCGGTGACTTTTCCAGGATGTCCATCATCGTAGCGCCTGCGCTCGTGATATTCGCTTCGGGATTGATCACCGTTTTATCAGGGAGGAATTGTATGAATTGTTTTTTAGAAACAACCGTTACTTCCTGCAAGATCGTCTTTGATACCAGCATGATCTTTCCTATATAGCTGCTGTCTTGCAAGACATCTATCCACGTACTGAAGCCTGCTACATGACCCACCTCTGTTGCCTTTGCAAGGTACTTTCCCGCTTCCAGGTTTTTAAATTCAATGGTACCGGATGCATCTGCAGCTCCTTTATATACAGCTACCGAATCCTTATTCAATAAAAACACACTTGCACCGGGCAAAAATTCTTTCCGGTCATTCTGCACTGTAATGCGAATGCTTCTTTGGGTTTGTGCCTGCATGCTGGCAGCAAACAGAAGAAATGCAATAAATAAAAGGATCGTACGCATGTAAAGACAAATCTTAATATACGAAGCTATTCATACATACTTCATGCCTGCAGGTTATTTGATTAGTGGTAGGAAATAAGGAGGAGAGGAAGAGGGGCTGTTTACTTGCTGTGAATGGTATCCTGTGCTACGAACAGAGGCTAAGTGTGGCGAATGACATGTACATGCCTGACTTCCCTTTTACCACGCTGTCAGCCTGCCGGGCATATTTTTAGCAAATAATAATAATAACAAAATTGCTTTTCGGATTTTTTGCAACTATTAAGGGGACTCTATCGGCTGTATAGGCTGAAATAATAATTATCATTTCCAGGTAAACGGGTAAAAGCAAATAATGCAAAAAGGGAAAACCTGTTCACATAATTCAATTAGGGTAACCACAGGTAGGTGAATAATTTTAAGCCTTAAAACAACAGTTATGAAAAAATTTACAAGTAAAAAGTTCTTGCTTTTAGCACTCGTGCTCACTGCTGGCTGTAAAAAGCATGACCCCAGCCCTTCATACATCCTTGCAGAGGAATTTGCTTCAGTACACCAGATGCCGGGTAATGATTGGAAATTTGTCAATAATAATTCTCCAAATATCACTGCTGAATGGATGCAGGGATTTACAGGCTCTAAAGGATCTCTCGGATTCCCCGCCCAGTCTTACAAAAATTCAGCGGATGAATATGTCTTTATAAATGGTTCCTACTCTTATGTAACCGGGCCTGCCGACATAAGTAGCTGGATGATCACCCCCTCAGTGATGCTGAAGAATGGCGATATCGTTCGGTTTTATACTAGGTCATCCTACTCTTCAGGAAGCATTGATCGCCTGCAGTTGCTGCTGAATGAAACGAGCGATTCCTATGAAGTAGGCAATACGCCTGCCTCGGTGGGTATGTTCACAAAAATATTACTCGACATTAACCCAAATCAAACACCTGATGGTTTCCCCGCCGTGTGGACCTTCAATACCGTTACCATCTCGGGTCTCAATGGTACAATAAAAACCCGCCTGGCTTTCCGGTATGTAGTAAGTGGCCTTACAGCTTCAGGTATTGGAGTAGATCAACTAAGCATCAACCATAATTAAAAGCAAGATCATGTACGCAAAGTTTATACCCGTTATCCTGGGATGTTGTATTATGTTTATCCTGGCCTTTCAGCACAGTGTTCCAGCAACATTAACAGGAGCGGATGATATTGAAAATCGTATCAACGGTTACCTGCAAACGGGTGAGGAATTGCTGAAAGAAGGC
Source organism: Ferruginibacter sp. (assembly GCA_039920245.1). GTDB lineage: Bacteria > Bacteroidota > Bacteroidia > Chitinophagales > Chitinophagaceae > Ferruginibacter. The sequence continues at coordinate 8,342 of JBDSEE010000123.1, read as the reverse complement.
GACATAGTTGTGCGAATGAACCATGATCCCTTCAGCGAGTTTATCAGGTATTTCAACAAAAAAGACAAAAGATTCTCACATGCTGGTATTGTAATAAGAGATGGGAAACAGTTGATGATCTGTCATATGGCCAGTGAGGAAGGCAACCCGATGAAACTGATGCTTAAACAGAAACTGGCTCAGTTTGCCGACCCGCATCATAATTACGGCTATGCCATTTACCGTTATACATTCACTGAGCCTGAATTAGATTCTATGCGCCGCCTGCTGAATTATTGGTGTCGGTTGCCGGTACATTTTGACACCGCTTTTAACCTTGCTTCAGACAATGAATTGTATTGTTCAGAAATGGTGCAGAAGGCGATTTTGAAAAGCACGCAAAACCGTATAAAAATATCCTCTACAAGTCTGAATAGCCTGGAAGCCAATGCCCTTAGGTCCTATTACAAAATACCCTTGAAGCCAGGAATGCAAATCATCGCAATTGATGACCTGTATGTGAACGTTGCATGTAAAAACATTGCAGGATTTACATATTAGTAACTGAGCTCTGCCATGGTTGGTGGTACACGAAACATTTAATCTCGTTTTGTGTGCCCCGAACCGGGCGAAGCGAATTAAATTTATTCCTTGCATAAGGCCTCTACGTACAAACTATTCGTTTTACAGCGGCTACAGGTCTTTCTTTTTTTTCCGGTTATTAATAATTTCCTGTAAAGATTGGCCTCTTATATGATCGTATTCCCTGCTGCGTTCATCAATGACATATTCTTCCCAGAAACTTTTCCTTTTCAAACAGGTCCTGTCTGCATCAAGCATCCTGTCCACAAGCCATATTAGATCATCGTCATTCATGTTACGCCTGCTCATCGGGTCCCAATTTATCATACCTAACGTGTACGCCCAACTAGAATTCACAGCGTTGGCGAAACAGTCCAGGTTTTTATTGATGTATTGTGGTTTTAGACCCTGGCGGCAAAGGACAATTTGCCCGTTTGCCTGCGTGTCAATGCAAATGGCATTATCTTTTCCATCGTCGTAAGTTCCCACTACGATAAAAGGCTCCAGGCCATTATCCTTAAGCTTCCAGAAGCGGTCGAGGGTGACAACCTTATTTTGCCGGTACCATTGGAGCACCATTTGGGGCCCGCCAATGATGGGTAACCCCACCCTAGTGAGGAAGGCTAAATCGGTCTCGGCCAGGTGTTTCCTGCAGCGTACAGGAACATGATATGGACAAGATCCTTTAGTGTTTTCGCAGAAGTCACGCAGGCTGTTTTTTGAATAGTATAACATGGTACTTAAGATTAAGGGTTTTGGTAACGTAGTGCTAATTTACAACGCAGTGTTCTAAAATGGAAATATTATGGTATGAAATTTTTGTACAATATCAGTTATTGTATTTTAAATTCCGGACACAGACTGGCTAATGATGTAAACAGGAGCAGGTACTTTTTCATATAGTTATTTTAAAATTCAAGTCAATTTAAAAATAGCCTATTAAAATACCTGTTAGCCATGGTAATGATTGAAATGCTATTTTGAGTAAATAGAAAACAAGGAATATTAAGGATGGTAATTAAAACTCAAATGCAATTAACCCATGATACTTGAATATTAAGGTATTACTATACATGAACTGATCATCTTACTTACCTATCAGAATAGGATTTTTAATCTATCTTTTTTACTGCATATTTTAATTCAATCGGGTCATCAAACTTTGATAAATAAACGAGCGCTTTAAAACATCTCAAACATGCAGTTTATACATTGACAACTGGTTTTTAATCAATGGAAGAAATTTTCAATTATCAATTTATTAGCTTGCTTATGTGATGCATTAAAATATTTTTATGAAAATCAAACTCAACGGATTATTCATTATTTTATTTAACATCTACTTTGCAGGTTGTAGCGGACAATCAAATACAAAAGAAAAAAACCAGCTTCAAAGTAATAAGAAACCTACAGCCAACAATAGTATTGATCTGCAAGCTCCTGATTTAGCTGATCCTACCTTAAAAAAATATTACCAATCCTATACAGCCTATTTAAAAAAAGTACTGACAAGCATCCGTAATCATGATGAGGCGGGAACAATGATGCTTTTTAAGGATGAAGGCAAGCAGTTCGAGAATAAAAATGAAATGGAAACGAAAGCACGCTCAACCCCGGAAGAAGAACAAAAATTTACCGGCTGGCTGATGCAATCCAGTCCATATCAAATGGAAATAGTCCAGTCAGAGTATTACAAAAAGTATACTAAGGAATATTATAAAAATGTAACAAAGAAATTAAAAAATAAGGAAGACACCCAGGGTCCTTAAATAAGTAACCAATTTAAATTATATTAAAATGAAGAGCATCCTATTTACTATTTTATTAAGCGGTTGTATAAATTCCGGTTTTGCACAAAATATCGAATCTATAAAAGTTCCTGGTTTCAGTAATTCAGAAGTTAGTTCCTATTTTATTGCCTACCAGGAGCGATTGGTAAATTATTTAAAAGCGGTACGGCAAAACAATAAGACCGCTATAAGAGCCGCATTTGATAAAGACATAACTTATTTTGATAAAACAGTTAAGATATTAGAAAAAGCACGTAGCATGCCTGCAGATCACAAAAAGGCACTTGCTTATCTCTCACAAACAAAACCGTTTATAAAAGAAATAAGCGGGCATCCATATGTAAAAGAATTGAGCGCTGCTTATCTAAAAACCCAGGAAAGGAATTGAGCAGATAAAAAAATATATTCATCAACACGCCATTAACCAGGTAAAACATTTTTATGAAAACATTCGTCCTGTCACTTGCATTATGTTTCTTAATCACTTCCGTATTTGCCCAAACGATTAATGTGCCTGATTTCGTTCAGCCGGATATTAAAACATTTTATACAGAATATTCAAACCACCTGATTAAATGCATAGAGGCCATTCGTGAAAAAAATGAATCTAAAGCAACAGCATTATTTAAAGCAGGGGAGCCAATGGTAGCCAGGAGCAGAATAATGGAGAAAAAGGTGATCATGAATCCCGTAGAAAAGAAAAAGTGGATGCTATTCGCAAGCCAGGTATATCCTTATATAAAAGAGATGGAACGCTCTCCATATTATCAAAAACTGTATGGCAAAAAATGAGTAAGGCTTATTTAATTAGTTAAGTTTTACATTATCTAATTACATCAGCATGATTGTCTGAACTTTTTCATTTTTTTATTTTCATAAACTCGATTTTCATAACTCAACTTCTCTCTAAAGTTCATCAATTATTACTCGTTCTTTCCTGCATACCTTTTACTTAATTTATGACCCAGTTCTTTAGGGTTTTTTCTACATCTTGTGTAATAAAACCGGAATGAAGAATTTTTAGTCCGGCTAAACTAAATGACACGGTAGCTTTTCTGAACCCCTGCGCCAGGTAAGCGGCCTCAAGACCTCATGTTTTAGTTTGACTTTGGGTTTTCAAATATTCATATAACGTTAAGAAAATCTGTTTAATCTTTAAGTAACGTTGTTTATATTTGATAACTCCCTCTTTAAAATTCAGCATTCTTATTATTATTGATAAAATAAAAACGATTTATGAAAAAGAATTCATTGTCTTTATTGCTGACTGTATGTTCAATTTTTTATTCCTGTATATTACATGCTCAAAATGTAGGTATTGGTATTGCGTTACCTACGGAACGATTACATGTAGTGCACACTTCTGATATAAATAAAAGTACCGTATTTGGTTATGCAAGCCAGCTTTCATCCAGCACAGACTATCAGAATACTGGTATTGCCGGATTTGGACAGGGTAATGGAACAGCAGGAGGATGGGGTTATGGATTTGGGGTGAAGGGAATCGGTAGCCTGAATAGTTATGGAGCCGTTGGGGTGTACGCAGGGCTCGCCAGTAATATCCCACAAAATATTGTGTTGTTAAATTCCTTTTATTCCTTGTATGCAGATGTGGGAGCACCAGCCAATAACCGGTATGCAGCTGTATTTCTAAATGGCAATGTGGGCATTGGCACCACGGCACCAGGATATAAGTTAGACATAAGCGGGGACGCAAATATTACCGGGGCATTACGTACAAATGGCGACCCTGGTGTAGCCGGGCAGGTATTAGGATCTAATGGTACAGGAACCCCTACGTGGCAGGCAACTGCCTTGGCAAACAATACTCGTTTCTTTAGCGGTTTTGATTTAACCGGAAATGGCAATCTAAACTTTGGAACAGTTATTTATAATACCAATCCAACCAATATCACGATCAATCCAGGTTCCATTACTATTAACCATACAGGATTATATCATATTGAAGGTTTTATCCAGAGAACAATAACCTTAGCTGCACCTCAAACGTATGCCCCAACTTTTACTTTAGTCATGCAAGGGCTTGGCATTATACTTTTAATGGATGACGCCTTGTCCCAGACTTCAAGTGTTGCATACCGCAAAGGCCAAAATGTATATCTCGACATGTATTTTGTAGCAGGAACTACGCTTTCATTTAACGCAAGTTATAGTGCTGCAGGTACCAGTTCTACGGGTGGATATATCAGTGGTTACCTTATAAGCGATTAAGGATTCCCGGTAGCTATGGGATTTGGGGGAGAGAAAAAATCCATAGACTTCTGCAGAAGTCTATGGTTAGCGGCTGTAAAGAAGGTAGGTCCAGAGACCTACCTTATCCAAGCTTCGGGGTGCGCTGCGCTTACAGCTCGAAGAACTGGCAGGAACGTTATATGGACAAGATCCTTTCGTCTGCTTCCGCAATGAGCACTGCCGAAAATGAAAGAAAAACCACCGTTAACTTTTTCTTGCTAAAATTTTACCCAAGGTTGATTAAATTTAAAGCAGCTGGACAATAAATAAGCAAGGCAAATATTTTTACCATGAAATCATACCTTTTGCACACAACCTTTATTACACCCAGCTAAAGAAGCCTTTCCTCATAATTAAATTATGTAACAGATGAAGCATTCATTTTTACTTTGTATCCTATGCATGGTTATTGCCCCTTTTTATATTGAAGCGCAAAACGTGGGCATAGGCACTACAACGCCTTTAGGGAAACTACATATCAAGGGAACTCAAGATACTTCACAGCTCGTGATCCAGGCATTTACTACCCAATCACCTAATAAGCCGTTGGTTAGTTTTTTAGCCGCCGATGGTAGTTCGCTTTTGGCTTTACATTCCTTCAATGATAATATTTACCTGGGAAAAAACAATGGTACCGGTACTACAACGGGTTATAAGAATATATATTTAGGCAAAGATGCCGGTGCCTCCACAACTACCGGTTATTTTAATTATTTAATTGGCGATGAGGCAGGTAAAAGTATATCTAATGGCTATGAGAATATCGGCATTGGCCAGAGAGTAATGCAGCAGGTTACATCTGGCAATGGAAATGTATGCCTTGGCAGCAATGTTTTGGCCAACGGTACTGGGACGGCTACGTCTTTCAACACGGCTGTAGGATCTCATGCTTTATATTCCGGTGGGGGAAATTCCAATACTGCATTAGGCTTCTGGTCCATGGGCAACAGCACTGCTGCCGCAACAAACAATGTTGCTATAGGCATCTATTCTTTATTTGGAAACATTAACTCAGGATCATCCAATACCGCTGCAGGTAATTATAGTTTATATTATAATACCAGTGGTAGCAATAATTCAGCTATCGGTGCATACAGTATGTTTAAAAATAACGGTGGGGGATCTAATGCTGCCCTCGGGTTTCAGTCTTTGTATACTAATATTTCAGGTGTGCAAAATGTTGCCATAGGTTATAACAGTGCTTTTTCAAACATTGGTTCCTATAATACGGCTGTAGGTTCGCAGGCCATGATCGGAAACTCAACAGGTACTTCCAATGTGGCGGTAGGTTATTTATCCATGCCAGGGGCAACTGATGGAAGTTTCAACACTGCTGTAGGCGTTAATGCTTTGAGAACCCCTGGTGCCCAATATAACACAGCAGTGGGATACCTGGCGGGTTATAATTATAATAATGGTTATAACAATGTCTTTGTGGGTTCAAACACAGATGTAAATGGCACCGGTTATTTTAACGTAATTGCCATAGGCCAGGGAACAATTGTGGGCGGTTCAAGTACTGCCCGCTTCGGGAACAGTTCCACCGTCTCTTATGGTGGCTGGGCTGGCTGGACCAACGTGAGCGACGGCCGTTTTAAAACCAGTGTACAGGAAAATGTACCAGGCATTTCTTTTATCACTGCACTTCGTCCCGTTACCTACCACTTGCAGGCTAAAGCCCTGGACGAGTTTCAGCACCAGGGTATAAAAAATGAACTATCTGAACCTGCAATCGCTGTAATGAACAAGGCTTTCGCTGATAAAGAAAAAATAACATATACAGGCTTTATAGCCCAGGAAGTAGAAGCAGCTGCTGATAAAGCAGGTTATAATTTTTCCGGGGTAGATAAACCAAAAAGCGAAACAGATGTATATGGTCTCAGGTATGCAGAATTTGTAGTTCCTCTTGTAAAAGCAGTGCAGGAACAACAAGATATTATCACTGCTCAACGAAAAAAGATAGACGACCTGGAGTCAGCGATGAAAGCGCTGAAAAAAGAGATGAACTTCCTTCTGAAAAATTAACTGACCACTTAATAACCTGTAATGAAACAACTCATCTTTATAAATTATTTTTGCTTTATGCTGCTCTTTATATCGAGAGCCCAGGATGTAGCAGGTATAGGCACGCTAACGGCGTTGGGTAAACTACATGTAAAAGGCACAAATGATACAGCACAATTGGTTATCCAGGCTTTTACCCCCCAATCTCCCCAGCAGTCGTTACTTAGGTTTATAAGATCGAACGGAGATTCTTTATTAAGCCTACATAGTTTTAGCGATAATATCTGGATGGGTAAATACATTGGCACAATCAGCACCAGGGGCTATAAAAACATTTACCTGGGAAAGTATATAGACCTTACAAACGGCAACACGCCTTATCAAAATATTTTCATTGGTGATTTTGCAGGTGAGTCAGTAGGTAACGGGCATGATAACATTGGTATCGGCAATGATGTTTTCAAGCAGCAGACTAACCCTATCAATATGGTATGCATCGGTTCCCAGGCTGCAAATATCCTGGTCCCGAATGCTAATGAAAATACCGCCATTGGCTACAAGGCGCTCCACTCAGACTTTGGGGCAGGAGCAGATAATACGGCAATCGGTGCAAATACGATGCTTTTCACTGTTGGTGCGAATCAAAGTGTTGCGATTGGCAATTTCGCATTATATGGGTATACGGGGGTTGGAGCCAATTCAGCAACACTGAATACTGCTATAGGTGTGGCAAGTTTATACACAACAAAAACCGGCTCATATAATACTGGCGTAGGCAGCAACGTTCTCGGAAGAAACTATTCCGGGCAATACAATTCGGCCTTAGGGTACAAAGCATTTTATTCTACAAATATGGATAATACTTCCAATGAAAATGTTGCTGTTGGATACCAGAGTTTGAATATTGCATCAGCAGGTACCAACACAGCAATAGGAATGGAAGCTTTATACTCAAGTAGTGGCGGCAATAAGAATGTGGCCATTGGCATGCGTTCCTTATATATAAATGGTACTGGCTATGAAAATGTTGCGGTTGGATACCAGGCCTTATTTTCCACTAGTAATTCAATTGATAATACTGCAGTTGGCTCACAGTCCGGGGACACGTACAACAACGGCGTTAATAATGTTTTTATTGGCGCACTTACAGATGTGGCTGGTGCAGATATGTATAATGCCATTGCAATTGGTCAAGGTACAGTGGCGCCAGCGCCTAGTTATGCGAGGTTTGGTAATAGTTCTACCACATCATATGGTGGCTGGGCAAACTGGACAAATGTTAGCGATGGCCGTTTTAAAACCAATGTACAGGAAAATGTTCCAGGTCTTTTGTTCATAATGAAGCTAAGGCCAGTTACCTACCATTTACAAGCAAAAGCATTAGACGATCACCAGCATGAAGGTTTAGATAAACATATAACAGAAGAAGCAAAGGCTGTAATGAATAAGGCCCTGGCAGAAAAAGAAAAAATTACCTATTCCGGATTTATTGCCCAGGAAGTAGAAACCAGCGCTAAATCATTAGGATTTGATTTTTCGGGTGTAGATGCCCCTACATCATCTAAAGATGTTTATGGCCTAAGGTACGAAGAGTTTGTAGTGCCCCTTGTAAGAGCGGTAAAGGAACAGCAGCAAATGTTGGATACAGATGATAATAGGATTACAAGTTTACAACAGCAACTGGAAGCGTTGAAAGCAAGGCTCCGGAATAAAGCCATGCATAACAAATGATCC
>JBDSEE010000122.1:0-9492 GCA_039920245.1 Ferruginibacter sp. | reverse complement strand
TAAATATTTCAAAAACCCTTTGGAAGCTTATATAAACCCTGCATCAGGTGATGGAAGCACATATAATTTATTAAATGCTGATGAAGCAAATAGCTTCGGTGCAGAACTTGAGTTCCGCAAAAAATTAGACAACTACACTTGGCTGAAAAATTTTACAGTGCAGGGTAATGTATCCTATATCTATAACCGTGTAGCAGGAATAGGCGCTGACGAACAAAGGCCTATGCAGGGACAAAGCCCTTATTTATTAAATGCCGGGATACAATATGACCTGGACAAATATGGCCTTAGCACAACCTTATTATTTAATGAGATAGGCAGAAGGATCGCCTTAGTTGGCGGGTCTGATCAACCACCGATCTGGGAAAATCCACGTCCTGTATTGGACTTGCAGATTGCTAAAAAAGTTTTGAAGGGTAAAGGAGAAGTTAAACTGAATATTTCTGACATCATAAATAAGTCGGCCATTTATTATACAGATATAAATAAAAATAAAAAATACGATGCGGCTACTGATGCATTTGCAATCAAAAGGAAATACGGAAGTAATGTGAGCATTTCGTTTGGATATAATTTTTAAAGTCAGCAATTAAAATTTAAAATATAAATTCAAAAAATAGAAAAATGAAAAAGTTATTTCTTTACAGTGTTTTGATAGTATCTGTAACAACGAGTTGCAGAAAAATTGAAACCGATGGTACCACGGTAGTAACTCCACCCACTGGCGGTGGAACAACTGAAAACATCATACTTGAAGGCCGCATTTCAGAAAACAGAACCCTGAAGGCAGCTTATACTTACAAGCTCCGTGGCCTCGTATATGTAACTAATGGAGCAATTCTTACTATTGAGCCAGGAACAAAAATCGTTGGTGAAACGGGCAGAAATGGTGGCCTTATTATTACCCGCAGCTGTAAGATAATTGCAGATGGTACGTTGGATAAACCAATAGTATTTACTTCAGAAGCGGCCAATCCACAACGTGGCGACTGGGCTGGCGTTGTACTATTAGGAAACGCTCCTACTAACTCTTCTTTCAATGGTGTGGCAGGTGTTGGAGAAATTGAAGGCGGGATTAATAACAGTGATGGGTTAGGATTGTATGGCACACCAGCTACACAAGGACAGAATCCTGCTGATAATAGTGGTGTACTTCGCTATGTGCGCATTGAATATGCTGGCTATGCCTTCTTGCCTGATAAAGAAATTAATGGACTTACGTTTGGCGGTGTAGGTAACCAAACAGTTGTTGATTATGTGCAGGTATCTTATGCCAATGACGATTCATTTGAGTGGTTTGGTGGTACTGTAAATTGTAAACATCTTATTTCGTTCCGCACCTTAGACGATGATTTTGATACGGATAATGGCTTCAGTGGAAAAGTGCAGTTTGGTATTTCATTAAGAGATTCATCTGTTGCTGATATTTCTAAAAGTGAAGCATTTGAAAGTGACAATGATGCCAGTGGTAGTTCATTGCTTCCACAAACATCTGTAGTGTTTAGTAATATGACTGTGATGGGGCCAAAAGCTACGCTTGCAAATGTTGGAAACAGTTTATTTGTGTGGGGAGCGCAGATAAGAAGAAATTCAACCATGTCTCTTTTCAATTCTATTATTATGGGCTATTCAAATGGGTTATATATTGATGCAACCAAAGGAATTCCTACAGATAATAATATTCCGGGATCTTTGAATGTTCAAAATACCATTATTGCTGGTTGTCCAACGCCAATTTTATACAGCATATCAGGTAATGCAAATATTCCACTTGTTGCAAATACTACAGCATCCATTACTGCTTGGTTTAATACCCCTGCTTATGGCAACAGTATTCTTACAAATAACTCAGATGCTGGCTTGATATCGCCATTCAACTACAGCAATCCTGATTTCAATCCTGCAGCAGGCTCACCAGCAGCGGCTGGTGCTAGTTTCACAAATCCTAAAGTAGCTACCGGCTTTACTTCGGTTGCTTACAAAGGTGCATGTGCAGTAGGAGATTCGTGGTGGAAAAGCTGGACAAAATTTTAATAGATCATTGCCCTATAAGTTTTCTTTAGCAAGTAGCAGTTTATAATTGCTTATACCGTTGTTAATCTTAACAGCGGTTTATTTTTTGTCAGAATTATTAATCTTTACGTGACGGAAGTGTAAATCCAAAGCTGGAGCCAACATCAATTTTACTTCTTACATGTATGGTTTGTCCATGAGCTTCGATGATATGTTTGCAGATAGAAAGACCTAGGCCGCTACCGCCCTCTTTCCTGCTACGGGCCTGGTCGGTACGGTAAAATCTTTCAAATATCCTGGGTAAGTGTTCCTCAGATATTCCTGCCCCGTCATCACTTATTTCTACCAGCACATTTTTTTCGTCTATCTTATAAAAGCTGGCTTCTATAAGCCCTCCTTCTTTGCCATACTTTATAGCATTATCAATAAGGTTTATAAATACCTGCCTTATTTTTTCTTTGTCTGCAAAAACACTAAGGGGTAGTTCACATCCTTTTTTAATAATGGTTTTAATATCTTTTTCTTTTGCCTTAATGTAAAGTGAATCATAAACATCTCTAACCAGGTCCTGGATAATAAAATTTTGCTGAAGCAACATTTGCTCACCACTTTCCAACCTGGATATCTCATCCAAATCATCAACAAGATTTACTAAACGATCTACATTTCGTGCGGTGTTTTGCAGGAACTTTGAATTGACCTCGTTGTTATAAAGTGCCCCGCTAAGGAGTGTGTCCACATAACCCTGTATGGCAAAAATGGGCGTCTTTAATTCATGACTAAGGTTTTGTAAAAATTCTTTTCTGAAAGCCTCGTTCTGTTGCAGTACTTCTATTTCCTTTTTGCGTTGTTCCGCCCAGGCTTCCACATCTTCCCTTACTTCATCAATGCTTTTTTGTGGCAGAATATTTTTATAATAAAACTCTTCTCTTTTACTCGCCTTGGTTTGATAGATAAGTTTGTAAATGAGTTTAATTTTCCTGTAAATAAATGTCTGTACTGAAAAAAGAATGAGTGCATAACTGCCAGCAAAAATCAATACAGTGGCAATTAATCCTTCCCACCAGGTTTGGGTAATTATCACCATGCCCATCCCTGTAGGTATAGCAATGGCCAATGCAGTAAATAAAGAAAGTTGGTTAGGAGTTAAGCTTTTTACAGATAGCATCCTGTAAAGTTAATTGATAGAACTGTTTGTTAAGATGGTTATCATATCTCAAATTTATATCCTACACCTTTAACGGTACTGATGCAATCTAACCCCAACTTTTGACGAATTTTCCGGATATGTACATCAATGGTACGATCACCTACGATCACTTCGGTACCCCAGATCTGGTTTAGTATTTCATTTCTTAAAAATACTTTTCCTGGTCTTGATGCAAGCAGTGCAAGCAGTTCAAATTCTTTGCGTGCAAGTGAAACGCCTTCACCTTTCAACATTACCATATACCGTTCCCGGTCTATTTCAATATCACCAACTTTTATAATAGGTGTTTCAGTTTTATTCCATCTTCTGAATAGTGCATTAACTTTGCTTACAATTACTTTTGGGCTAATAGGTTTCGTTATGAAATCATCAGCTCCTGTTTCCAATCCTTTAATCTCGGTCCCCTCGTCACTCATTGCTGTTAGAAAAATAATTAATGTGTTCTTGAACTGTGGTGACATGCGTAGAATATTGCACACTTCAATCCCATTTTTGTACGGCATCATGATATCCAGTATGATAAGGTCTGGAATAAATTTCCGTGCCTTCTCAATGGCTTCATCACCATTTTTTGCAGTAGCAATTTCGTAACCTTCTGCCTGGAGGTTAAATTGTAAGATCTCAAGTATGTCTTGTTCATCATCTGCAATCAGGATCTTCTTAGCTACGCTCATAATGTAAATGTTTCGCAAAACTAAATTAATGCAGTGAAGGATAATCTGTTAAACACACGTTATATATTATCAAATTGTTAAGTAAAAAGCAGCATCTTTAGCCAAAAAAATATCATCACATTTTAGTTCCACTTTATTTGTATCATCTTTGCATTAGAATAGTGCTTATGAACCGTATACTTTTACTTCTCATTTTTCTTTTATCCTTCTTTAGCTCATTTGCTGTGGAAGACACCCTGCAGGTGCCGCTTGTCCGTGCTTCATTTCATGATAAGATAATTAATGAACAGCGACAACTGGATAAATTTGATGGCAAACAGGATAATCATATTAATATTAATGGCAATGAAGAAATTAGTCTCCATGTAACTGATGCAGTTTTTAGAAAAACCGAAGCATTACGCAAATGGGTGGAAGACAATGAGCAGTTAAACAGTAATAATGAAAAGGTAAGATACCTGCGATACATAGAAAGTATGCTTAAGAATTTCAGGATCGCATGGAGACAAAGAGCTATCAACCCCGTAGCCTACCCGGCATTGCGTGATAACTTTGAAAAAATACTAAAAGCAAACCTGGAAGGGAGATCTATCCTTCCTTATTTACAAACTGCTCCCTACGAGATTGCAAGAATAAATACAGATGTATTTTCTGATAACAAAGAGTATAAAGAGGCAATTAATATTGTTTACCTGAAATATTGTTCACTGCATCCTGAAAAAATAATGGCTACGATAAGGCCATTTGTAAATGAATCTTTTGCTGATAGTCTTGTGTTGTTTGCCACACGTCGCAACCCAGTGCAGTTGTATTCCTATGCACAAAATATTAAAAGCCCTGAAGGAAAACTAATACACCGTAATACCAACGGTATGGTGCAGGCGGTAGCCAAACTAAGCCAAACACCCAATGCATTATTATATTATCCTTTTTTAGATGACCTGTTATCAGGCAAGCAAACAATAGACAGTATTAAGAAATTTGTGGGTGATGGTGAAAAGGGATATGATAGTGTTGGATATTTTAAGTTATTAGTTAAAACGGAAATTGAATATTACAGGCGCATGGCACCCCCAATAAGGGATACACCCATTGCCATGTTTGGTGTAAATGGTCTTAGGGATATGCTGAAGTCAAAAGCAATAGAGCATTTTATTACACCCATTAACGAACTACATAATCAGAATAATCTTGCTATCAGGATGAGAGCAATCGATCCACTATCGCCGGAAGATCTTTATTTTATGATGGTGATGGGGGAGAATGATATTTACACCAGTAGTTTCAAACATAGCTTTAACCGTATGATGCAACGCCTGGGAAACAATGCAAGGACGGACAGCCTTTTAATGAATGTGCATTTTGATTATTTTAAGAAGTTCATAAAAATGTCTGCCAACTATAATAAGCTTGATACGTTTTTAAAAAGCATGCCTGTTGCCAAATCAGAAATTCTTATGAAAGCTTTTGTAGCAAAGCTTGATGAAACCGGCAGCCTGGAAGATGCAGTGGATGTTGCGGATGCATATAGCAGCATCACTGATAAAAAATTACTTAATACCATTTTGGAATATGTAAAAGAAAATGAAAATTCAAGTGTTCGCAATTTCAATACAAGAGGAAGAATAATCTATGGATTACTTAAAACGATATTCCTTTCTGCTGACAGCACACAAAAAATTGACCTGACAGAAACAATTGGTATTCCATCTATCTATGAAGTGAATACAAATACTCTTAAGGATGAAAAAGGACGTATAGTGCAGCAGGTGTTTTTTTATGGTGATGAAGATGGCAAAATGTTTTTCAGTCAGTTCAGAAATTCCTTTTCGCCAAAGGACTGGAAAGTATCTGTGAAAAAAGAATGGGTTGAAATAAAATCATTGAAATCAGATGTGTGGGTTTTTGCAAACCTGCCACTAAATTCTGATGCAAACCTGGATGATAGCGCACAAGTGCACCTGGCGCAATACCTGGAAACGCAGGATATGAAGCCCTCCATAGCAGTGCATCGGGGCCATAGCTATTGGCTTCCAGGTACCATTGCAAGGATGCCTGCGGATGCAAAAATCATTGTGCTTGGATCTTGTGGTGGATATAAAAACCTGAACGAGATTTTAGACCTCTGCCCGGATGCCCATATCATTTCAACAAAAGAAATTGGTAAAGGTGATATTAATAAACCCATTTTAAATTACCTGAACCAGTCATTTGTAAGCGGCGGCACCTTGCAATGGAAAGCAATGTGGGCTAACCTTACATCCTTGTTTCAAAGAGATCCAAATAAAGAAGTGAGGGAAAGCTGGGACGATTATATTCCTCCATACAAAAACCTGGGAGCCATTTTTATAAAAGCATATCATAAACAGGCGGAAGCATCTACGGTTAATAATTAAATAATTATTTAATTGGTAATTGTAGGCAGTCCAAAGCTCATTGACCTTTTCCTAACTTTGCATTCATGAGTATTGAAAAAGGCAAAAAGAAGATCATAAAAATTTCTTTGCTAAAAAGGGTTTTCACTTTTGCTGCGCCTTACAAGAATAAATTTTATGGTTCTCTTGTTTTGTCTGTGGTGCTGGCAGCTATGGCTCCGCTAAGGCCTTTTCTTATCCAACTTACCATAAATGATGGATTAAAAAATAATACGGCATCTCATTTTATTAATGGTTCCGGAGGATTTATCATTGAGATCACTATCATTCAAATCATACTCCTATTGATAGAAACCGGCACAAGATTTTTCTTCACTTTTACAACTGCGTCTTTAGGACAGAGCGTAGTAAGAGATCTACGGGTAGCAACCTATAATAAAGTAGTTCACCTTAATCTATCCCAATTTGACAAAACCCCAATCGGCACGCTTACCACCAGGACGATCAATGATATTGAATCAGTTAATGATATTTTTAGCGATGGGTTAATTCCTATTATTGCAGATCTGCTGTCCATCATTTCCATTTTAGCTTACATGTTTTATACGGATTGGAAATTAACACTGGTGTGCCTGGTCCCATTTCCTTTCTTAATTCTGGCTACATGGATTTTTAAAGAAAGTGTAAATAAATCTTTCATTAATGTACGTAATGCCGTGGCTAGCCTTAATGCTTACGTACAGGAGCATATCAGCGGTATGGCATTAGTGCAGGCGTTCGCTTCAGAAAAAACGGAGCAGAAAAAATTTACCGCTATCAACAAAGAACATCGGAACGCAAATATTGCAGCCATATTTGCATATTCAGTTTTTTTTCCTGTTGTAGAATTAGTGTCAGCATTGTCTATTGGGTTATTGGTATGGTGGGCCGCCAAAGAATCATTTTACATGCCCGCTGCAGAAGCGGAAAAAACCGGCGGCATCATTACAGCATTTATTTTATGTCTCAATTTATTATTTCGACCATTAAGAGTGATAGCTGATAAATTTAATGTCCTACAGATGGGAATGATCGCCAGTGAAAGAGTTTTCAAAGTGTTGGATAATGAAGATGTAACAATCAATGAAGGAGAATTGGCGCCAAAAGAAATGAAGGGAGATATTGCTTTTCAGCATGTATGGTTTGCATACAATGACGATAATTATGTTTTAAAGGATATTTCATTTCATATAGAGCCTGGAAAAACACTGGCTATTGTTGGCCAGACAGGCAGCGGAAAAACTTCAATCATAAGTTTATTAAATCGTTTATACAAACACCAGAAAGGTGAGATACTGGTAGATAATGTACCTATACAGGATTACGATCTTAATTTTCTGCGTAGTAAAATAGCTGTTGTACTTCAGGATGTTTTTTTATTTAGTGGTTCTGTGCTGGATAATCTTACCCTGCGAAATGATGCCATCAAAAGAGAAGATGTAATAAAGGCAACAAAGCTTATTGGCCTGCATGATTTTATCGAACGACTGCCCGGTGGGTACGATTATGATGTTATGGAAAGAGGCGCTACACTTTCTATGGGCCAGCGCCAATTACTCTCATTTGCAAGGGCATTATTATATGATCCGGCTATACTTATCCTGGATGAAGCTACGTCTTCTGTTGATACAGAAAGCGAGGTGCTGATACAACATGCCATTGATAAACTAATAGCAGGAAGAACTTCTATAGTTATTGCCCATCGCCTTAGCACTATCCGCAAAGCTGATAAAATTCTTGTTATGGACAATGCTGAAGTAAAAGAAATAGGAACACATGCTGAACTGTTGAAAAGGAAGGGATACTATTATCAACTCCACAAAATGCAGTTTGAAGCAAGGGAAATAATGGTTTAGTAAGATACTAAGACTATCACTCCCCATATTACTGGCAAACCTATAAGATTTTTCATTTCCCCTTCACACCCTTATCTTTGCGCCAAATTTCGGGAACGATATGGCAGCACAACGCATCAAATCATTACTGGTACTGGCTTTCAGCTTAAGCATTACATTTTATTCTAATGTAGCTTTTGGCCAATCTACACCCACCGAAAGCACTCCTGAAAAACATGAAAAAGGTCATGAAAAATTAGACCCTGCCCGTATCATCATGGACCATATTAAAGATGCCCATGAGTTTCATTTTTTTACTGCAGGTGATTTTCACGCAACCATTCCATTACCCGTTATTTTATATTCTCCTACCAAAGGCACCAGTGTATTTTCATCTTCACATTTTGGACATGAAGGAGAAGAAGAATTCAATGGCTATAAACTTCAGGAAGGCAATATTATTTCTACAGATGGAAGCACCGTTTATGATTTTTCTCTAACCAAGAATGTAGTGCAAATGATTCTTGCACTAACTGTGCTGGTTTTACTCATGACGGGCATTGCAAAAAAATATAAACAGGGCCAGGGCGTTACTACTGCGCCTAAAGGTTGGCAGAATGTACTGGAACCTATTATCACTTTTGTAAGGGATGATGTAGCCAAGCCTAACCTGGGTCACAAATGGCAAAAATATTTACCATATTTACTTACGGTTTTCTTTTTTATTCTTATCAATAATTTGTTTGGATTAATACCCGGCTCTGCAAATGTTACGGGCAATACGGCCTTCACCGCAGTTTTAGGTATCATCTCTTTAATAGTAATTTTATTCAGTACCAACAGCCATTTCTGGAGCCATATTTTCTGGCCCCCGGGTGTGCCTATTTTAGTAAAAGTTATTCTAATTCCTGTAGAAGTTGCCGGCGTTCTTATCATTAAACCAGCTGCATTAATCATTAGGTTATTTGCCAATATGGTTGCCGGGCATATTATCATTTTAAGTTTTGTTTCACTCATATTTATTTTCGGTGCGATGAACAAAGGGGCGGGCTGGGGCTTTTCGCCCATCTCCATTTTATTTACGGTTTTTATTTATTTTATAGAAATACTGGTAGCATTTATACAGGCATTTATTTTCACCAATTTAACTGCAGTGTTTATTGGCCAGTCTTTCGAAGGTGGGCATGATGATGTGGATGGACACCACAGCGAAGTGGTATCAACAATGTAATTTTTTTTTCATTTATAAAACAAGTATCATGACATTGATGACTTTGTTAGCGGAAACGCAATTTGGTTTTTCCCACATGGGTGGTGCAATAGGTGCAGGTCTTGCTGCTATCGGT
>JBDSEE010000121.1:0-29272 GCA_039920245.1 Ferruginibacter sp. | reverse complement strand
TTGCACTGTCATTTTTAATATGGTTTTGCTTTTTTTCAAACGCTATCCATGAAGGATGAGCGCCTCCGTCAGTATTGGCTAGATAATACTTATCCAGTTCGGTTAATGAAACATAACTTTCTTCATCAATGATATGGGAACCGGCCTGCTTTGCAAATTCAATAGCCACCATAATTTTTACAGTGCTTGCAAGAGGCATCAGTTTGTTTTCGTTAAGGTGGGCAAGTATAGTGTCATTCTGTACAAGATAAATAGATGACCGGGACTTATTGTTGATAATAAAATTGATCAATGAATCTGCAGAAGCCGATTGGGAATAGCAATACCCGGCACCACAAATAAAAAATAACAAACAAAGAATACGTTTCATAATAATTTTTTATTGCTGCTTATAGGTATGTTGTACAAGTGAGTGACACCCATCCGAACGGTTCACCCGGGCGGGCAACAATGGCGCTATGGAAAACGAACATGAGTTATAAAAAAATATTCACTTAAAATTTGTTTTTCCACATCATACTTTCCACCGGCTTATCTGGCTGACCATTGTATTTTGCATTTTTTTTCTGATTATATTTCACTTCTATTTCTCCATCTACAGGAAAATAAATTAACTGCCCGATAGGCATGCCTGCATAAACACGAACCGGTTGCTTAACAGAAATTTCCAGCGTCCAGTTGCCGCAAAAACCCACATCGCCCTTTCCTGCTGTTGCGTGAATATCAATGCCAAGGCGGCCGGTAGAGGATTTGCCCTCAAGGAAAGGTACGTGTGCATGTGTCTCCGTATATTCTGCTGTTACACCCAGGTAAAACATGTGAGGAAGCAATAAAATACCATTGTCCGGGATGTCGAAATGCTTAATGGTATTATGTTTTTTGGCATCCAGCTCGGCATGATCATAGGTGGCAAGATGACTACCCAGATGAACATCATAGCTATTGCTTCCGAGGTCCTCACGTGTGTATGGAACGATTTTAATCGTGCCTTTTTCCATCTCTTCTAAAATTCTTTTGTCGCTTAAAATCATTTTTATTTTTTACCGGAATTACTAAACACGAATTATACGAAGTTCACTAATTACTCAAAGTGTGATACTGAAATCGAATTAGTCACATTATCACATTATCTCTCTTAGTTTTGTAAAAATATATTTTTCAATTTTCAATTCGCTTTTTTCCTTTTGCCCATGCCATTGGTTTATCAACAAAATATCAACGAATATAGCAGGCTGGGCATGTGGCATATAACAGAAAATGAAAATTTTTTCATGGATCATGTACCGTTGAAGAAGGAAATCACGCATCCTCACAAGCGATTACAACATCTTGCCGGGCGTTATTTATTGAAAGTAATGTTTCCTGATTTTCCTTTATCACTTATTTTAATTGCTGATACCAATAAGCCTTTCCTGGAAAATGAAGCTTATCATTTTTCCATATCTCATTGCGGAAATTATGCTGCCGTTATTGTAAGCAGTAAAAACAGGGTGGGGGTTGATATTGAAATTATTCAGCCAAAAGTGGAAAGAATAAAGAATAAATTCTTGTCAATGGAAGAACTCAATACATTGGTTCCTGCGAATCTTCAGTCATTAACCCTTTCCTGGAGTTGTAAAGAAGTAATGTTCAAATGGTACGGGTTAGGTCAGATTGATTTTAAGAAAGACCTGCTACTAGAAAATATTTCAGCAAGTGAAAAAAAAGGGATCATCAATGGGGTGTTCAGAAAAAATGGAAATATTCCTCTTCAAATTAATTATCATTTTTTTGAAACACTCTGCCTGTGCTGGGTTTGTTGCTGATAACCATATAACAGCATTATTCTTCCAATAAATTGTTTTCATCCGTAAGACTTAGGTCAATAGAATCTTGTCCTGCAATACCTTCAATGGAACCTTTCACATGTGCTGAATTGAGTAATACTTTTTCCAATTGCTTTTCCCTAGCTTTCCACATTCTTTCCATGGAATCTCTTTCTTTTTGTATGCCTATTTTCATAGAAAAAAATCCTTCACGAATAGCTTTCCATTGCTCACTAAATTCGTTACTGGTAAGATAATCATAGAGCAAGTGCATTTTGTCTCCCTTATTATCTTGGCTCTTTGATGAATTGTAAATACGAATAATACCATCTCTTAGTACATTAGCCAGCGCTTTTACTTCTGAGAAAGTACAAACCCAGATGCCATCTTTCAACCCAAAGCAATTTAAATCTTTAGGCATTGTTTTAGTAACCAATACGGCAATATCAGCCCCAGTGCTGCGCATATCTTTTTTAAATTTTTCAATCCAATCGCCTCCAAAATTTTCAGTGCGTTTACTTTCATAAATGATTTTACCGCATTCCTGGCCAAAATTATTTCTTACAACCTGAATACAGTCTGCACCTTTAATACCTTTGCCTACTTCTGTAATGATATCAAATGGAAAACCATTTCTCAGCATTTCTTCAAGGGCTGTTTCCTGTACTTCTCCCTGGAGTTGCATTGAGCCTTGTTCCTGCTTGCGCCTCATTTCCTCAGCAAGTTTTTTCTGGTCATCCAGTTGTTTTTCAAGCTCACGTAATTTAAGGTTGTGTTCATTTTCCTTAATAGCATTTTTTTCTATTTCCTGCTTCCTTATTTGCTCACTTAGCAAAGCCCTTTCTTCAGATAGCTTTTTTTGTAAAAGAATATCTAACTCTTCTTCCTTATTCTTCAATTCCTGAACTTTTTTCAAAAAATCAAGTTCTTTTTGACGGGCAGATTTTAGTCTTTCTTCATTATCATTGTTTGCTTGTTGCAATAATTTTATTTGATTTTCAAAATCACCACTTATTGATTTTCTAAGTTTTTCCTGCGTTTCAGTTTCAATTTTTTGCTTTTCTTTTTGAAGCCGTTCTACAAATAGTTCATTTTCTTTTTCCTTCTTTTGTTCAAATTCCTTTTTTTGTGTTTGCAAATCAGCTTCCTGTGTAGCAAGCTGATGTTGTAGCTTCTGCCTTTCTCTATTCAATTTTTCTTCAAAATCTTTTTCCAGTGATTTGGCAATAGCATCTTCAGGTGCAAATTGAAACTTACAATTGGGGCAGGTTATTTCGGTGGGCATGTAATTATTTTTTATAAAATTAAAGAAAAAAGCTCCGTAAAAACGGAGCCTTGTGCGGCAAAGGAGATTCGAACTCCCACACCCTTTCGGGCGCTACCACCTCAAAGTAGTGCGTCTACCAATTTCGCCATCGCCGCATTTTTTGAGAATTGCAAATGTAAATATTTTTCGCCTCAGGAATTTTGTATCCAGGTTTATTTTTTTAGCAGTATCCTGAAGGTTGTGCCTCGTCCCGGCTCACTTTGCTTTACAAATAATTCACCCTTGTGATATTGTTCTATTATTCTTTTACTTAATGAAAGACCTAATCCCCAGCCCCGCTTTTTTGTTGTAAAACCTGGCTTGAAAACATTGGGAATATTTTTTTTGCTTATGCCCTTACCGGTATCCTTTATATCAATCAAAATCTGGGCAGTTTCATTTTTTATGGAAACATCAAGTCTTCCGGCTCCTTCCATCGCGTCCAATGCATTTTTTAAAAGATTTTCTATAACCCAGTCAAACAATGGCGCATTTATGAGCGCCTCTACTTCTGTTTCATTGCCGGTATTCACCGTAAAAATTACTTTTTCTGTAGCCCGTCTTTTAATGTAAGTCACCATCTCGTTAATTTGCTGTATTACATTCATTGGTTCTAACTGTGGGGTGCTGCCAATTTTTCCAAATCGGTCACTTACTAATTTTAGTCGTTCTACATCTTTACTCATTTCCACAGATATTTTATCACAGCCTTCCTGTTCTTTCAGCATTTCTACCCAGCCTTGTAAAGATGAAATAGGTGTTCCTAACTGGTGTGCAGTTTCTTTTGCCATACCTGCCCATACCTGGTTTTGTGTGCTTTTGTTTTTTGTGGAAATTGCTACTAGTGTCACAATGATAAATAATGCTACAACTATTAATTGAATGATTGGGAAATATCGTATTTGTTTCAAGAGAGAAGATTCCCCATAATATACCTTGTTATTCTGAGTACTGTCAAAAGGATTGCGCCATACGATAGGTTTGTTCAGATCCTTGAACTCCTGTAATTTTTCTTTGAGATAATTTTTATCATTACGAATCTTAAAAGTGTCAAGGTTATAATGATCAAGCACAGAATCTTTTTCAGTAACAGCAATCATGGGTATGTCACGGCTGTTTTCTGTAATGATCTTTGTAGTAAGATTAGTAGCTATGCTGTTTATATTGTTAATGTCTTTCTCAGCTTCTACCCATTGTTCAATTCTTACTTTTTCTTCCCCCGCAATTTTTTTGGCTAGGAAATTTGAATAAAATATACTTACAGAAACGATGGCAATAGCTACCATCGCAAGCAAGGAACGCCAATTGAAAAATTGCAAAAACATTCGCTAAAGATAGAAAGCTCCGGTTAAATATGAAGAATAGCTTTTAATCATTTCTTAATAGCCTTAATTTTGACTGGAACAACTTCTGCTTAAAAGATGAATGAACGATTGCCGTGTACTGATTTTGTAAATAAAAATTCACAGTTGCCATCAGTAGCTGTGGTTATACTTAACTGGAACGGGAAATCTTACCTGGAAAAATTTCTCCCTTCAGTTGTTGCTTCAACCTATAAAAATACCCGGATCATTGTAGTTGATAATGCTTCTACTGACACATCTGTTTTATTTTTAAAAGAACATTATCCCAAAATTGAAAGAATCATTAACCCTGTCAACGAAGGGTTTGCAAAAGGTTATAACAGTGCTTTGAAAAAAGTTGAAGCGGACTATTATGTTTTGTTGAATAGTGATGTGGAAGTGACTGCGGGCTGGATAGAACCCATGATAAAATTGATGGAGCAATATCCTAATATTGCTGCCTGTCAACCAAAGGTGCTTTCGTTTGGCAACAAACAGCAATTCGAATATGCAGGTGCGGCAGGTGGTTGGATGGACTGCCTAGGTTATCCATTTGCAAGGGGAAGGGTTTTAGATTATTGTGAAGAAGATCTTGGACAATATGATAATGCATCTCCCTGCTCGTGGGCAAGTGGAGCTGCTTTATTTGTAAAGGCTAAATTATATCATCAGGCGGGAGGCCTCGATGAATATTTTTTTGCGCATCAGGAGGAAATAGATTTTTGCTGGCGATTGCAATTGAATGGATATGATGTTTATTGTGAACCATTGTCAATTGTGTATCATGTGGGAGGAGGTAGCTTGCCAAAGACCAGTAAGACGAAAACGTATTTAAATTTCCGGAACAACCTTATCATGTTATATAAGAATATGGCATTTAAAGAAAAAATTTGGAAATTGCCTTTAAGATTGTTTCTTGATATCGCAGCAGGTGCCAAACATTTGTTTGCTGGTGAAGCGGGTCATTTTGTTGCAATAGGTAAAGCCTGGCTCCATTTTATAAGGTGGATAATTTTACACCAGCACAGGTCATTATTCCCGAATAAAATTATTCAAAAAAAAGATGGAAGGTTTCCCGGATCAATCATCTGGGATTATTATGTAAAAAAGAAACGGCGCTTTTCTGAGATTGTAGGCGACAAATAATTTTTTTTGACGCTTAGCCCTTATTTTTGCAATTGAAAATTAAACGGCATGCAACAGGAAATCATAGAAAATAAAGACAAGGATTTTGCTCATAACTGGGTTTCATCTTCAAGGTTTATTTGGTTTGCCCAGGTTTTCCTCGTTTTAGCATTTGTACTTGGGGGCTGCTATAATTTATATGTACATCGATATAAGGGGGCACCCCAGGTAAATGTTCCTGAAAACACCTTGTACAATCCAAAGTACAAATAAAGTTTTTGAAATTATTTTTCTTCCCTTATTTTTGCCCGCCCAAATGAATCCGTTCTGACAGGCTATCTAAAAAAGGAAAAGTTCTTTTTTAATATTATAAAAGTGGTTCTCCCGCCGTTTGCGAGACCAAGGTTGGGGTGGTTTGGGTTTTGGAAATAAAAAAATAGTTCTTTATAATAATTGCGGAAGTAGCTCATTTGGTAAGAGCATCCCGCCGTTTGCGGGACCAAGGTCGGGGTGGTCTGGGTTTTGGAAATAAAAAAATAGTTCTTAATAATAATTGCGGAGTAGCTCATTTGGTAGAGCATCCCGCCGTTTGCGGGACCAAGGTGGGGGTGGTCTGGGTTTTGGAAATAAAAAATAGTTCTTTATAATAATTGCGGAAGTAGCTCATTTGGTAGAGCACGACCTTGCCAAGGTCGGGGTGGCCGGTTCGAGCCCGGTCTTCCGCTCATCGTCCCGACCTAGTCGGGATTTTTTTTCTGAAAAAATGTTTACTCGGGTGGTGGAATTGGTAGACACGCGGGACTTAAAATCCCGTTCGCAGTAATGCGAGTGACGGTTCAACTCCGTTCCCGAGTACTTATCCTGGTGAAAGCCGGGATTTTTTTGTAATTATTTTTTACAAATAACATATCAGCCAAAATAAAAATGCCTGGAATTACCAGGCAGTATTTAAAATAGTATAAAGTTATTCTTACATTTTTCCCAATACATACATATCTCCTTTTGGTGTGGGATTTCCTCCTTCGGTTTCCAATGTTACTGCAAATGCTTCAACCTTACCAAATGATTTCATTTTTTGTATTTCGAAAGTTTTACCTGTTTTAGTTTTGATGATCATTCCCCCATCAACAGGTTTCCCATCCACCATGCCCCAAAGTTGGTATTGTTTTCCCGCAGGTGCTTCTGGAAGATTACTGGGATCAATATAAACTTCTCCCGTATTTTTCATCCAGAATATTTTTGCAGCCGCATCAGGTGCTGCGGGTAAACCATGAAGCGCTACTGGTTCGCTATATTTGCTTTGAATTACGAGCATATTCTTATCTAATTCATCAAGCCTTTCGTTTTTTGCCAGCAATTCTTGTCTTTGGGATTGTTCAGCAGCAATGGCCTCCTGCATTCGGCTATAATACCTGAAATTCATTATACTGCTCGCCACCAAAAGAACAATAGAAGCTGCAGCTACCCACTTCCAATATGCCGGAATTGAATAAACTTTTGCCTGGATTGGTTGCTCCAAATCAGATCCTGATTGAATTGCTTTTTCAATTTTTGATTTTAATTCCGGTGCTGGTGCTATTGCATTTGACATAGCATAATCTTCCAGGCTTTTTTCAATCTGCAATAATTCAAGGGCAACTTCAGGGTACTGTTTTTTCCATGCCTCAACCTGTACATTTTCATGCTCATTGCTGAGGCCGGTTACGTACATTTCCAGCAAACCTGATGATATGATATCTTTTATTTCCACTTTCTTATTGCAAAATTTTTCTCAGTTCTATAATAGCTGAACGCATTTTAGTTTTTACTGTGCCTAATGGTATTCCTATTTCTTTTGAAATTTCTTCCTGTGTGTATCCATTAAAATATGCAAGTTGAATAATATTTTTCTGGTCTGGTTTCAATTTTGACAAAGATTTACTGATCCCAATACCATCATACTCATCCGCTTTATAATTTGCGTCCTGGTAATTACTTACGGAATTTTCATCCTGCGAGATTTTTTGCTGTTTTCGGAAGCCTTTACTTCTTAAAGTGTCAATGGTTAGGTTCCGGGTGATATTTATCATCCAGGTAAAAAGGCGGCCTTTGCTGCTGTCATATTGATTGAAATTATTCCAAATTTTCACAAAAGCCTCCTGTAAGATATCTTCGGCCAACTGGGATTCTTCCACCATTTTGTGTATAACTCCATTTAAAGCCCCTGCATAGTTATCATATAGATAAGCAAAAGCATTAGCGTTCTTATTTCTAAGTAATGCTACAAGTTCATCTTCACTATATTTTTTTATATCAGGCAATATGCTCATTGGTTAATAACCCGAAAATAAGGGTATTTCATTAATTATATTGTGTGTCCAGTTTAAAATTAAAGTCAAACAAATAAAAAATGTATTTGTTTTGTATTACTTATTTCTGATAAGTTTTCCTTGATCACTTAGCAATCAATAATGCATCCACAACTAAGAACTATAAAAGAGAGCGATAATAAGCGCCTGGCCCAGATTATAAGAAATTCATTAACGGAATTTAACGCAGCAAAACCCGGCACTGTATATTTCGATCCAACTACCGATAATCTTTTTGCAGTTTTTAAAAACAGCAGAAGTATTTATTACGTTCTGGAAATAGATGGCATCGTGCAAGGCGGCGCTGGCATTTATCCTACACAAGGTTTGCCGGCTGGAACCTGTGAACTTGTGAAAATTTATATTGATGCTTCAGCAAGAGGAAAAGGTTATGGAAAGTTATTAATACAGGCAAGTGAGCATGCCGCTAGAGAACTTGGTTTTGAACGGATCTACCTGGAGTCAATGCCGGAACTGAATATTGCGCTGCCATTGTATGAAAAACTGGGCTATCAATATATCAGCGATCCTTTAGGTAATAGCGGGCATACCGGATGTTCTGTTTGGATGATTAAAACAGTTTAGTAGGTCAGCTAATTAGCTTTACTTCATACACGGGGCTGAATAAAAACCATTTGCCTGTCGCAGTTTCCTGGCACTTATATCGTTTTCTTATTTTTTCTCCTTTTTTGAAAATGCGGTTTCCTTTTATTGCAAAAAGACTGGCTGCAGGTAATTGTTCAATAAGCATCATTCCTTCTTTTGGCTTGTCAAATTGCTTTAATGCCCTGAGTAGTTTTTCATCAGCACAACTGCTGGCTGCCGGATTTTTTAAAGATTGTAAAAGTGTTTCTTCTATTTGCACCGGGAATACTTTTTTGGTTAAGAACAAAGCAAGAATTTTACTAAACTCCTCTTTCCATTCTTTGCCATGTGCCATTACCCGATGCCCGTAACGCTCGTAAGTAAACAAATGTGCAAGTTCATGCAGCAGCGTAATCAGGAAAGCATATTTATTCAGGTTTCCATTTACGCTGATGCGGTGATTTTTTCCCTCATGTGCATGACGATAATCCCCCAGGATGCTTTGCCGTTGTCGTGCTATGGTAAGATGAACTTTGTAATGATGGAGATAAGCCATTACATCTTCAAAACTTTCTTCTGGTACAAAATCTTTTAAGGTAGTAAAAGGAACTTTCTCCTTAGCCATTAGGTTTTTTATTAAGCTTGGTTAAACTTAAAACTTCTGCTGCCAGGTAAAATAAATAAATGAAAAGTGAAATGAAAACAGCTTTTTTATTATAGTTATTTCCAACAAGGCTTACATAAATAAATACGACTGCTACACAGAAAAACATTTTCAATAACATGCCGCCCATAACCGCCCTGATAAATACGTTTGGGTTCTTATTTCGAAGAGATCTTTTTTGCATGAGAAACGCTACAACGCTTAAAACAAGGAACAGTATATTAGCACCAAGCAAAACAGTTTTGTCTATATTATATTTTAGGAACAGGTCGCCCAGGAAAAGAATACAAATCATATTTATTAAAAAAACAAGAAACAAAGGCCACAAGAGACGAAGAGAATTATTCATGTATCGGTTATTTTTTGGGAGCAGTATCTTTTACAATCTTTACGATCATTCCCGTAATAACCAGCAAAGGTAATATCCAGACAGCCAGCGCTGTAGAAAAATTAAAATATGCATCAATTTTCAGTCCTGCATAAACGGCTATGCCAATGGCAATAAGAAACTGGAGGGCGAGCCCTGAGTATTTCCACAAAAAACTATTTTTATTATTCATTTACTGCCAGCGATATTTCCGGGTTAAAGTCAACAATATTAGCCCCCATGTGGCATTTTCCATTAAAATTTACCGTAGGCTCCATTAAAAGTTTTGCACTATGAAGATCTCCGGATACGGCGGCTTTACCTTTTAGCTGCAATAATTCGGAAACTTTCACACTACCTGTAACCTGGCCGGTGATGTCGGCATGCCGGCAATTGATATCACCTTCTACAATTCCCATCGGGCCAATGAAAACCTTAGCCTTGCTTATAATGTTTCCTTTCAAGGTGCCGTCAATCCTTACATCTCCATTTGTATCTATATTCCCAATAATATTTGTTCCGTTGCCAATGAGTGTACTGGAAATTAATCCGGAATCAGTCTGGGTGGTTTTTGATTTGGAATTGAACATGATAGTTGAATTATGGATGAAACAAGGTTTTCTCACTTATAACGCCACTATTGTTAAAATATTCTTAATCGTCACTATTTTCCAGTTTGGGAAGGGATAATTGGTTGGTATCCAGTTTGGATATATTTCCTTCTAATACTTTTTGAATATTATCAAAATATTGATGTTGTTGTCTCAATGCCTGGTCCATTGAATCTGCACGAATTTTAAGGTATCGATATTCTTTTACCTGTCTTGCATTTCCATAAGTTGATCCTGGTAAATAATATCTCAATGGTGTAAACATGATGAGGGAAGAAGTTAATGCCACCATTAGAATGAAAATTGTGGAAAGCACTATGTAAACACTTAATCTAGTAAGCTTGAATTTTACCACTTCTTCATAGGTATCCTCATTCATAATCACAAGCCTGTAACGATTTCTCAGCCTTTTCAACGTATTATTGGCATCTAGCTTTACCATATTTGGATGTGTTTGGGATATTAAAAATAGTGTTAGTGGAGTTATGTAAAAATGATATTATTGTTTTTGGCTTTATATGGATTGTTAAGGAAATCCCGGATGCAAATATAACCCTGAACTTTCCCTTATCTTAGTGCCCTTAATATTGAGATTGATTTTGCAATTTAAGTACGATATTTAACCGCAATACCTTAATTATTATTTACATGTTGAAAGCTAAGTTCAGAATTAGCCTTACTCTTTTTTCTGTGGCGCTATGCTGCGGTCAATTATATGCACAACCTACCTGGACTATTGACCCTTTTGGTAAGGAAAAAAAACCAGAACAATACGAAGAAAAAAAGCTTGCATCAGAAAAGACTGCCGATAAAAAATTTACTACCGTAAGGCATTTTATACAAAACAATGTAACCCATTATAATTTTTATTTTAATGCTAATAATAGGTTGAATGCTGTTATAGAAAGGGCAAAGATGTCACAGAAGGATGACTATTCAAAGCTGCTGGCTTTTTATCCTTATAGCCTGGAGAATACTTCCGCACAAAAAACGGAGCTTGATTCAGTAATTTATAAATCTACTGCCGGCATATTGCTTCATGACCTTCGAAGCGATTGGGTAGATAATATGTATTTACTCATTGGGAAAGCATATTTCTACAGGAACGAGTTGGATTCTGCGGCTCTTACATTCCAGTTCATTAATTATAATTTATTTCCACGCAAGAAAAAGGAAGATGATAACCGAATTGTAGGAACAAATGACGAGCCGGGCACTGGTGCATTATCAATCGCAAATAAAGAAAAAAGGAATATAATACAAAAAGCAATAACGCTGCCCCCAAGCCGTAATGATGCTTTGATATGGCTTGCCCGCACTTTTACACAACAGGAAGAATATGCAGATGCTGCAGGGCTTATTAATATTTTACAAAATGACCGCAACCTTCCCAAGAGACTTCGTAATGACCTGGAAGAAGTAAATGCTTATTGGTTTTATGCCCAGGAAAATTATGACAGTGCCGCAAATCATCTTGAAAAAGCGCTAACAAATGCGGAGACCAAAGAAGATAAAAGCCGCTGGGAATTCTTACTTGCCCAAATGTTTGAAATGAGTGGAAGTTTTGATAAGGCTTCTGATTATTATGCCAAGGCTGCCAAGCATACCACTGATCCTGTAATGGATATTTATGCCAGGCTGAATGATGCAAAGATGATGCGTAATAATGGAAATACTAAGGAACTGGAAAATAGTATTGCAAACCTTTTGCGTATGGCACGCCGGGATAAATACGAAGCATACAGAGACATTATTTATTATTCAACAGCACAATTAAGTATGCAACGGCCTGATACTACAAATAGTATTGGTTTTTATAACCGAAGCATTTATTACAATACGAATAATTCTCTTTATAAAAACAAATCATTTTACCAGTTGGCAACCCTTGCTTATGCACAAACTAATTATAAAGGAGCTAAATCCTATTATGATAGCTTGCTGGTAAATGATGACCTCGAAATGGATGCTGCAACACTGGAAACCCGGAAGCAAATTCTTGGAAGACTTGTGCAGTATGTCACAGTTATAGAGCGGGAAGATAGTCTTCAGCGAATTGCTGCCATGCACCCTGCTGAAAGGGATGCATACATTAAAAAACTTGTAAAGCAACTCAGGAAGGAAAATGGATTGAAAGAGGAAGATAATTTTTCAGGTAATACCATCATCACATTCAATAATAAGAACGGCTCATCAACAGACTTATTTAGTGCGCCATCAAAAGGTGAATGGTATTTTTATAATGCAAGCCTTAGAACCCGTGGGTTTAATGATTTTAAAAGTAAATGGGGAAAGAGGACCAATACAGATAACTGGAGAAGAAAAGCAGCTACAGAAGCTAAAAATGCAAAAGCTGGTATAACAGCAAATACAGATATTGATGCTATTCCTGATAAATTAAAAACGAATGATAACAACGGATCAGGACCAGTTGCATTTTCATTTGATGCATTGATGAGTGCGTTGCCAACCTCACCAGAAAAATTAGATAGCAGTAATGCATTAATCGCAGAAAATATGCTTGCACTTGCAAGGGTTTTCAAAGACGAATTAGAAAATTACCAGCAAGCCATAAACACGTATGCGGAATATCTACAGCGTTTCCCTAATTCCACTTCTAAGCCCGAAGTTTATTTTGGTTTATATTATTGCTATACAAAATTGGGTAATAATGCAAAAGCCGCTGATTATAAAAAGCTGTTGATAAATAATTATACCGGTGATGCTTTCACAACTAAAATAATGAACCCGGCAGCCGCACAGCCCGATAAAAAGAATCCTGAAGTAACAAGTCGATATTCTCGCATCTATGATATGTTTATCGAAGGAAATTTTACGGAAGCAATGGCAGAAAAAAAGCGTGCTGACAGTCTTTATGGAAATAATTATTGGACACCCCAGTTACTGTACATTGAAGCAATGTACCTCGTAAAGGAAAAAAGAGATGGAGAAGCGATAGCAGCACTTACCAATTTACAAAACCTTTATCCATCTTCTCCATTAAAATCAAAAGCTGCTACATTGGTAGAAGTTCTTGGCAGAAGAACAGAAATTGAGAGCTACTTAAACAACCTGCAGGTAACTCGCCAGGAAGAAACATTGATTATCGTTTCTGATGAAATGCCGGCAGTAAAAGCAGCAACCATTCAACCTATAACAGCGCCTGTAAAAAAGATAGAAGTAGCACCACAGCAAAGGAATGTAACGGACTCCATAAAAGCTCCTCCTGTTTTTGTAAATGGAGCATTTACACTGGAGCCGAATAAGCAACATTTCTTAATCATGATCTTAGATAAAGTAGACGGAGTGTACATTAACGAGGCGAAAAATGCATTTAACCGTTTTAACAGGGGAAGCATGCTCACGCAAAATATTGTGATAAACAGGGACGCTATTGATGCCAATAAGGTGATACTGGTATTCACACCATTTGCAGATGCAGATGCAGCTAATAAATATTTTGATAAAATAAAGAAAGCTGCTCCTGCAGAAATATCCTGGCTTCCTGCAAATAAATATTCATTTCTTATTATTACCGAAGCAAACCTGCAATTGCTGAAAACAAATAAAGACCTTGATACTTATAAAAAGCTATTGAATACTAATTACGGCAATAAGTTTTAAGTCATTAGCATTTTAATAAGAAACACTTTTTAATATCTGAAGAACTAATGCCTGTAAACAAATCAACCTCCATGTCCCGCTCCGTAAAAATCTTATGGCGTATCTTTTTAGGGGGCTTAGGTCTCTTTTTAATTATGCTACTCTGTGCAAATTTTGGAGTTTTTGGTCGCATGCCTTCTGTACAGGAGTTGGAAAATCCTGAGGCCGATCTTGCAAGTGAGATCATAAGCAGCGATGGCGTATTAATGGGAAAATATTATGCAGAAAATCGGAGTGAAGTAAAGTATAATGAAATTTCGCCCAATGCGATACATGCCCTGATCGCTACAGAAGATGAAAGATTTTACGAGCATTCAGGCATAGATGCACAAGCGCTTGCACGGGTAGCAATTACAGCCGGTACATCTGGCGGCGGTAGTACGATCACCCAACAATTAGCAAAAATGATTCTTGGGCAGGGAAGAGGGAATATTCTTGTAAGAGGTGTGCAAAAATTAAAGGAATGGATCATAGCAGTGAAACTTGAAAGGAATTTTACGAAAGAAGAAATAATCACACTATACCTTAACCGGGCGCCCTGGCTTAATGTTTATGGTATCAGGAATGCAAGCCGCACCTATTTTCAAAAGGAACCAATTGGCTTAACGGTAGAAGAAGCGGCAGTGTTGATTGGAATGCTGAAGGGGGCAATTTATGATCCTATCCGTCACCCACAGAATTCTATTGACCGCCGTAATACGGTAATAAACCAGATGGTGGTTGCTAAGCAGCAATATCTTACTCCCGCTGAAGGAGCGAAGCTTAAAATGAAACCGCTGATCACAAATTATAAACAGATAAATGAGAATGTTGGCGTGGCGCCATATTATAGAAGAGCCTTGCTGGACGTTTTAAAAAGCTGGTGTAAGAGCCATACCAATCCAAAGACTGGAGAGCCTTATGACTTATATCGGGATGGCCTAAAGATCTATACAACCATTGATACAAGAATGCAGCAATATGCTGAAGAAGCAGTGGAGCAACACATGCCAATACTACAGGCAAAAATGGATAGGTTATTAAAAGGCAAGGAAGTGAAATTGTGGAAGGGCCACCAGGATATTGTGGAGTCTGCGATGAAATATTCTGATCGTTGGAAGACAATGAAAGAAGAAGATATTCCGGAAGAAGAAATTAAAAAGACCTTCAATATACCGGTGAAAATGAAAATATTTTCATGGAGAGGAAATGATAAGCATGAGAAAGACACGGTGATGACTCCTTTTGATTCCATAAAATATCATAAACAATTATTACAAACTTCTTTTGCCGCTATTGATCCACGCACAGGTGAAATAAAAGCATGGGTTGGTGGAATTAATTTTAAATGGTTCAAGTATGATCATGTTACCGCAAAACGGCAGGTGGGTTCAACTTTTAAACCATTACTTTATACCCTTGCGGTTACTGATGCTGGCTATACACCCGAGACATATATTGATGGTGGATCCCTTACACTTGGCGGTAAAACTATTACGGATAGGGGTGGAACCATGGCAAATTTATTAGCCTGGAGTAAAAATGGTGGCGCCTGGCATTTGATGTCTGTCATTGGCGTAAACCGTACCATAGAATTTGCAAGACAATGTGGTATCAAGGCAGTTATGCCGCCATATCCTTCCATTGCTCTCGGGTCAGCAGATATTCCGTTGGTAGAGATGCTGCAATCTTATACCATGTTTCCCAACAAAGGATATAATACTGAACCCGTTTATTTAAACAGAATAGAAGACAAGAATGGTAATCTGCTACAGGAGTTTCCCCTGTCGCAAAGCAAACAAGTGATTGCAGAACCCGATGCATATACCATGGTAAAAATGATGGAAGGGGTGATTCAGTATGGAACCGGGCGTAGGTTGAATTCTTACAATATTCCTGTGGAAAAAGCAGGAAAGACAGGGACAACAACGAACAATACAGATGGTTGGTTTATTGGATATATTCCAGATCTGCTTGCAGGTACATGGGTTGGTTGTGAAGACCCTTTTATTCCAATCTTTGAAACAACAGGTGGTGCAGAAATGAGCGCACCAAGGTGGGGCTTGTTTATGGAAAAAGTAATTGCGGATAGCAAGGTTCCTTATGGAAAACAAAAAGCATTTGATATACCGGCGGAACTTAAGAACGATCCAATTTCGGGCGATATTAAATATGGTGATATCATTGATCCTTCTGATAGCCTTGGTTCAGATAATGGCAATGGCTCTGCTGATGATTTCCTTTTGGATAAAGAGGATGCAAAGCCTGTGGACACATCCAAAAATAAAAAGCCTGATGAAAAGAAAGATATTAAATTAAATGTGCCCGCTGTGAAGCCTGCTGATGATAAAAAGCAGGATCCTAAATTGAAACCCAAAAAGGAGAGCGATTACTAATTGTATTTTTTTATTTATCATTCTTAAAGCATCGTCGGGGAAAATTGATTTCTTTCCTGATGAAAAAACTAATAATTTAATATAAATTTGGTGTTCCCTAACCAGAAAACAAATGGCTGCTATTTCTATTTACAATTTTGAGTTCCTATTCAATTATCGTTTCAGGATGTTTAGTGATGTAGTATCGCAAACGAAAAATGAGCATTTTTCGGGGTATATTTCCCTTGCCGATAAAGCAAAGTTTGACTCAATAAATATTTTATTGGCGGATGATGATGTTGATGACAGCGAGATATTCAAAGAAGCGTTAGGCGAAGTGATCACAGATGCTAACTTTCAAACTGTAATTAATGGTGAGCAACTTCTAAACTTTCTTAAAGATGCAACAAAGCTTCCTGATGTGATATTCCTGGACCTGAACATGCCGCTTAAAAATGGTTTAGAATGCCTGGAAGAAATCAGGAAAAATAAAAAGCTTTATCCCGTTCCCATTGTAATTTATTCCACAACTGTAAATCAATTGCAGGTAAATAATACATTTAATAGCGGCGCTAATTTATATTGGCAAAAACCTTCTGATTATAATTCGATCAAGCGAATGATGCATAAGATATTTCATTTTGAATTTGATAACTACATTCCCAAGGCTATGAAGGCACATTTTATTGTGAAGGAATAACGCTGTTAGGCATAATCTTTTTCCCAAAAATTTTAAGACTGAAATTATTTCCATCTATTACTGCAATGGCAGGCAAGTGCGCCCATTCCATGAATCCTGCATTTGTAAAAAGTTGCAGGCTGGTAATATTGTGAGCAAAAATATATCCCAGCAGTGTGTGAATTTCTAATGGTACGGCACGGCTTATACTTAATTCTAAAATCATTTTGCCGAATCCTTTTCCCCTCCATTTTTCATCCAGGTAAATGCTGATCTCGGCTGTGCCATCATACGCCGGCCTTCCATAAAAATCCTGCAGGCTTACCCATCCTATTGTATCATTGTCTTGTTCTACGATCCATAATGGCCTTTTAGAATGATGTTTGTTGAACCAGGAAATTTTCTCTTCTACGGTTACAGGAAGCATATCTGCTGTAACCATCCTGCTTTCAATAGTTGAATTATAGATGGAAACAATTGTTGGCAGATCGTCCAGTTTAGCATTTCTCAGATTCATCTTCAGTAATTATGGATGCAAATTATATAAGCATTTCCACTAAATAAAAAATCCCGTTCAAGTGAACGGGATGAAATTTATTTAAGAATGATATTACGCTACAGCCTTATTGACAAGAGCCGCAGCTTCGCTCAATAATATTGCACTTTGCACTTTTAAACCACTCTCGTCAATTAGTTTTTTAGCAACATCAGCATTGGTTCCCTGCAGACGTACAATGATCGGTATTTCAATATTACCTATTGTGTTATACGCATCAATTACACCTTGTGCAACACGGTCGCACCGAACAATACCGCCAAAAATATTTATAAGTATAGCCTTCACTTTTGGATCTTTCATAATAATCCTGAAACCTGCTTCTACGGTTTGTGCATTTGCAGTACCGCCCACATCCAGGAAGTTAGCAGGCTCGCCGCCACTTAGTTTTATCATATCCATGGTTGCCATCGCAAGGCCTGCACCATTTACCATGCAGCCTACATTGCCATCTAATTTTACAAAGTTTAGGTTAAATCTCCCGGCTTCCACTTCTGTAGGATCTTCTTCACTCAAATCTCTCAACACTGCCACATCAGGGTGACGCATCAATGCATTGTCATCAATATTCATTTTGCAGTCCACTGCAATTATTTTTTCATCGCTTGTTTTAAAAAGCGGGTTTATCTCAAGCATGCCACAATCCAATTCAACATAAGCAGTATAAAGGTTAGTTACAAACTTCACACAATTCTTAAATGCTTCCCCGGAAAGCCTCAGGTTAAATGCAATCTTTCTTGCCTGGAAAGCCTGCAATCTTCCGCCGGGGTGAACCCATTCTTTAAAGATCTTTTCAGGTGTATTATGAGCTACATCTTCTATGTTCACTCCACCTTCCGTGCTGTACATAATTACATTCTCACCTTTGGCTCTATCTAATAATATTGATAAGTAAAATTCTTTTACAGGGTTGGGCCCCTCGTAATATACATCTTGTGCAACCAGAATCTTATTTACCATTTTACCTGCAGGCCCTGTTTGTATGGTGATTAAATTTCCACCTAAAAGATTCCT
Source organism: Ferruginibacter sp. (assembly GCA_039920245.1). Taxonomy (GTDB): domain Bacteria; phylum Bacteroidota; class Bacteroidia; order Chitinophagales; family Chitinophagaceae; genus Ferruginibacter. The sequence goes on along the minus strand of JBDSEE010000121.1, from coordinate 10,852 downwards.
GGAAATGTTCACGACATCTTCTGCATTTTTAGCCACAGCAACACCACGTTGTTCTTTTCCTTCAATATTTCCCTTGCCCCTTCCACCAGCATGTATCTGTGCTTTTATTACGGCAAACCTGCTACCGTATTGTGTATGTATCTGGCGATATGCTTCTTCGGCTTCTGTAGCTGTATTACATGCGATGCCTTCCTGTACAGGGACATTATATTTTTTTAATAAGCTCTTTGCCTGGTATTCGTGAAGATTCATTTTTCGTAGAATTTTGGCGAAGATAGATAATAATAGGCGTCATGAAAAGTAGGAGAGCAAGTGGATGGCAAAAGCAATGCAGTATAATTTTCTTAATATACATGAGTCTGTCGAGCCGGTATACCTGTTCTTAGTTTCCGTGTGAAGCAAGTCTAAATATCCCAAATGAGGCCATGAAGAACAGAACGAGTAGTCCTGGTTTATGTAATCATGATTCATAAAGCTATCTGAGTGTAGGTTTCTGCCTCGTTGGCATGTTAGAACCACTTTCATCATAGCTCTAAAATGAGCCTCTTGATTGATTATCACAAATTTGCATTTTTCATACTTTCTCCATGCTTTCACTATGCTTTCACCATACTGTTACCATAGGCTTACCTGCTGTTAGATATTAACTGTCTTGTCTGTCTGCCTGTCAGGGCATTTAGTTTGATTGGCCCCAGTTACTTGTTATTAAAAACTGTGTTATTAGATTAGCTAATCAACGGCTTATACCATTTCAATGGAAGCACTTACATTTGCAAGCTAACATTCAAAGAGATATATGGAGATGATGAAAAAAATACAGGAAGCAGTTTCGTTTTTACAAAGCCAGGTAAAGCAGGCCCCGCAAGCAGGAATTGTTTTAGGTAGTGGCCTTGGTAGCTTTACATCACAAATAGAAATTGAAAAGGAAATTCCTTATGGAGATATTCCACATTTTCCTGTAAGCACGGTAGAAGGGCATAGTGGTAAAATGATCTTTGGAAAACTGGGGGGGAAAAACATTCTTGCTATGGCTGGCCGTTTTCATTATTATGAAGGCTACAATACACAGGAAGTTATATTTCCTATCAGGGTTATGAAATTATTGGGCGTGCAAACCTTGCTACTGAGTAATGCTGCTGGTGCAACAAACCCTTCTTATAAAGTTGGTGACCTGATGATCATCAATGATCATATAAGTACATTCATTGTAAATCCATTAATTGGAAAGAATGAACCTTTATGGGGAACAAGATTTCCGGATATGAGTGAGCCGTACAAGAAAGACCTGATCGCAAAAGCTGACCGTATTGCTGCTGATGCCGGGTATGATGTAAAACATGGTGTATACATAAGCGTAACGGGCCCAACATTTGAGACGAGGGCCGAATATAAAATGCTTCATTTACTGGGTTGCGATGCAGTAGGCATGAGCACAGTACAGGAAGCAATTGTTGCAAACCATATGGGTTTGCCTGTATTTGCTATCAGCGTAATAACTGATATCGGAATTCGGGAAGAAGAAAATACCATCACTCATGAAGAAGTTCTGGAAGCCGCTAAGGGAGCAGAACCAAAGCTTACCTATATTTTCAAGGAACTGATCGCACAGTTGTAATTTGATGAAAAAATTATGCTTCGTCATACCCGTTCTATTATTCGTGGTAAATGTTTTTTGCCAGATACCCGTAAGACGACCGGTGATTCCGAATAATGACCAGGTTTCCAAAACACAAACAGGCGCACGCAAAGACAGTCTTGGATTTGAGCATCGCAATGATGCTAAAGATTCTATAAGTATCTATTATCGTTTCCTAGATTCTGTAAGGCGATACAGGATTGATTCTTCTATAAATGATTTTGATAAATATTTTCCGTTGCCTTCATCCTGGCAAGCGCTGGGAAATACAGGCGCTGCAGTCTTTCCCCTTTTATTCAAACCCAATTTAAAACCGGGATGGGATGCTGGCTTTCATGCGTATGATGTTTATAGGTTCACCGTAGAGGAAACTAAATACTATAAGACGAATCATCCTTTTTCCATGCTTGGCTACCAACTTGCATCTGGCAAAGAGCAGATGATAAAGGCTATGCATACCCAGAACCCAAGACCCAATTTAAATTTTGGATTTGATTACCGGCTCATAAGCGCCCCCGGATTTTTTGTAACTCAAAATACCAATCATAATAATTACAGGCTTTATGGAAATTACCAAGGCAAGCGAAAGAGATATTCATCGTGGCTGGTATTTGCAGGTAATACCATTCGTGCCTCGGAAAATGGCGGTATAGCCGCTGATAGTTTTTTATTAGATCCCGATAAGAAAAAAAGATTTAGTATACCGGTAAATCTTGGCAATGCTGCAGCATTTGAACCGAATCCGTTTGTAACAAAGATCAACACGGGCAATACTTACAGGGATGTGAATTTATTTATCAGGCAGAGTTATGATATTGGGAAAAGGGATTCAGTTGCTATAAATGATTCTACTACTGAATATTTATTTTATCCTAAATTAAGACTACAACACAGTTTTACTTACAGTACTTATAAATATACCTTCAGAGATATTACACCCGATTCTCTTACCTATAAAAAATGGTATGACATAACGATTGATTCTCCAAATGTAATCGTGAGCGCTTCGGATGAATGGAAGATAATGACCAATGATTTTTCGCTGGTGCAATTTCCTGATACAAAAAATATAGCCCAATATGTATCTGCAGGCATTGCTTTACAAACGCTGGAGGCTACCCTGGCAACAGGAATAATAAAAGATTACAATAGCTGGGTGCATGGAGCGTATAAAAATCTAACCCGAAATAAGCTTTGGGATATTACCCTGAACGGGCAGCTTTATTTCACTGGTTTTAATTCCGGAGACTATAGTGTTTATGCAGGTCTTGACAGGTTCTTAAATAATAAATGGGGTGATGTTAAATTGTTTTTCACCAATGTAAACAGAACCCCTTCTTTCATATTTGATAAACGTTCTTCATTCAGCCTGGGAAGTAATAATAATTTTAAAAAAGAAAACATCACATCTTTTGGAGCTACGTCTACCAATTCATTATTTCAATTAGGGTTTGTAAATACCCTCCTTACCAATTACAGCTATTTTTATAATTACCATCAAAGCGAACAATACAGTAAGCCCATAAATATTTTGCAAATATTTGGTTCTAAAAAATTCAGCATACGAAATAAATGGAACTGGTATGCAGAAGCTGTAGTGCAACAAACAGATGCTGCTTCGCCTATCAGGCTGCCGTTGGTGTATACAAGGAATCGCTTTAGTTTTGAAGGGAAGTATTTTAAAAACCTTAACATAAGCACTGGGTTAGAGATTCGTTATTTTACACCATACAAGGCCAATAATTATTCCCCATTTAATGGCCAGTTTGTACCACAGGATACGGTAACCATAAAAAATACTCCTGATATAAATGCATTTCTGCATTTTAGAATAAAAGGATTTACTGCATATCTCCGGGCAGAAAACCTTAATACAGCAAGTTTTAAAAATGGGTTTGGATTTATTAATAACAATTTCGCTGCCCCTCTTTATCCTACGCCAGGTCTCATGATTCGCTTTGGTATACAGTGGTGGTTTGTGAATTAATGCAATGATTAAAAATGAATGCCTAAATAAAACCGTTAGCAGTTAATCTATTTCTTAACCTTTGCTTTTACAAAATCAGTTTATGTATTTCTATATTAAAGCCATACATATCATATTCATTGTTACATGGTTTAGCGGTATGTTTTATATTCCACGGCTGTTTATTTATGCTACAGAGGCTAACTCTAAACCAGAGCCTGACAGAACAATACTGCAAAAGCAATTCGCCATCATGAGTAAAAGACTTTGGCTTGGTATCACCTGGCCATCTGCAATACTTACAATCATCTTTGGTGGATGGGTAGCATATTTATATGGTACCGTTCCAGAATGGCTTTGGGTAAAACTTGGTTTTGTTTGTCTGTTATATGCGTATCATTTCACGCTCCAAAAGATATTTTCTGATCAGCAAAGAGGGATATTTAAATACAGTTCACAACAACTGAGAATATGGAATGAAATAGCCACCATTTTACTGGTGGCCATTGTTATGATCGTGTCTGTAAAGCAAAGCATTAGCGTTGTGTGGGGTATTGTTGGATTGGTCGCATTTATCATTATGTTGATGAGCGCAATAAAAATTTATAAAATAGTAAGAAGGGACTAATTTATAAAAAAAAAACAAATTTTTCCAGTATAAAAAAAATAACCACTCAGGAAATGGTTATTTTTCAAAGTCATATTTATTTCAAATTAATAAACAAGATTTTTTCTGAAAGTCGTGTATAGTATGATAAAGAGCAAAGTAATACAAGCACCTATCATAAATCCTACTCCCGACATGCTGAATACACCAATAAATAATGCCATTGAAAGAAAGGGAAGCAATTCACCTATTACATATAAAAGGTAACCTTGTTTTTTCAGTTTTCGCATTTGCATTGCACCTACAAAACATAGTGCTACTGCAACCAGAGAAATAATTAATATAGGTAGCCGGTTTTCGTAGCTTTTAGTTACCAGCTCTTCAAAATGAGCAGGGTCGCCCATCATAGATCTTACAAATTTTGGCATTTCGCCTGATTGCATCTGGGCAATAATTTTATCTTTTTCATCAAAAGATTTTTTAGCGTTCAGGAAAGTAAATATACCTCCACCCAATTGAAATACACAGCCAATAAAGGTTAGAATCGTCAGCACATTTAACCCCGAAGGCAGAACAGGTTTTTCAAAATCATTGCCTGTTAATGAATCATTAGTTACAGTTGTCATAATAGTTAAGTTTTGTCCAAATTACTCCAGATAGAACATATATCAAAAATCAAATTAAAAATTACTAACTGAAAGCTTCTTTACCTTTGCGCTCCATGAAAAATTTCCTGCCGTACTTATTGCATGGCAATCATTTACTGCTCACATCAAACCGCACCATTTTCTGGGAAGAAAAAAGTACGCTGGTTTTGTCCGACCTGCACCTGGGCAAGTCCGGTCATTTTCGAAAAAGTGGGATTGCTATACCACAAAATATTTTCAAAGAAGATATGCAGCGACTGCTTTCGGAAGTACAATTTTTTAATGCAAAGGAATTGATAATTGTAGGGGATCTTTTTCATAGTGATTTTAATAAGGAGCACGATATGTTCCTGCGATGGAGGAATGATTTACCAGGAATAAAAATTCACCTGGTGAAAGGCAATCATGATATTTTGAAAAAAGATTGGTATGCGGATGCAGAAATATTTGTGCATGAGGATATCCTTAAAATAGAAAACCTGCTTTTTACCCATGACATAGAAAAATGCAGCAATGACGATGGTTGTTACTGCATCAGCGGCCATATACACCCGGGCATTTCTTTGCATGGAATGGGAAAGCAATCGCTTCGGTTTCCCTGTTTTTATTTTGGAAAAAAATATGCAGTGCTTCCAGCCTTCGGAAAATTCACAGGAACCTTTCCTGTAAAACCTCAAACCGGAGATGCTGTGTTTGCATTAGTAGAGAATAATATTATGCAATTGCAATAATTAAACGAGTTGTCTCCTTTTCATTTCTTTTTTTACCAGCAATAGTTCACGACCAGTTTGTCCTGATACGGAACTGTTTTCCTCGGCACGCCTCATCAGGTAGGGAACTACATCCTCAATGGGACCAAAAGGAAGATACTTACTTACGTTGCAGCCACTTTTAGCCAGGTTGAAAGTGATATTATCACTCATGCCATAAAGCTGCGAAAAATGAACATGTGGATGGTTATGTTGAAGTGTCCTTTCGTCAAGTAAACGTAAGGCATGGCCGTTGCTATATTCATTATGTGATGCAACTATTAAATGGATCCTATCAATATGTTCAATGCAAAATTCACTGGCCACATTATAATCATCATCACATGCTTTCTTGTTTGGTTGAATAGGTGAAGGATAACCTTTTTCTGCTGCTCTTAACCTTTCTTTTTCCATATAGGCACCTCGTACGAGTTTTGCACCCAGCACAAAATTTCTTTCTTCAGCCGCTTTAAAACTTTCTTTTAAAAATTGCAACCTATCGTGCCTGTATAATTGCAGTGTATTAAAAACTACTGCTTTTGATTTATTATATGTATCCATCATTATAATGGTCAATGCATCTACTGGATCTTGTATCCAGCTGTCTTCCGCATCTACCAAAACGCCAACATTATTTGTGTGGGCAGTTTCACAAATTTTAATAAATCGCTTCACAACTAATGACCATTCATTTTTTTCGTTGGTAGAAAGGTTGTCGACAGCAGCATAATATTTTTTCATTAGTGTGCCAGCAAACTTATCCATGTCAGCATCAATTTTCTCAAGTAATGCAAAGCGGGCAATGCCGGTAACTTTGATGCTCATAAATGGAATATTGGGTTGGCTTGCAGCATATTTTATTACCTTAATGAACTCGTCGCCAGCATGTTCAAAACCAGCTTCAGCTTCATCGCCGCCTTCCACGCCATAATCTAATATCACCTGCACATTATACTTGTTTAATTTTTCTGCAACTGCTGCAGTTTCTGTAAGGGTTTCGCCACCTACAAATTGTTTAAAAATTGTTTTACGTATAAGAGGTTTTGTAAAAGGAAGACGCCATTTTATCGCATAGGGCATAACAGCTAAACCTATTTTCACCAGCAAAGGTTTCCCCATCAATGAAAACAGAAATTTTGCTTTCTTTAATTCTTCATTGCTCTTATAGGCAAATGCTTGTTCGGTATTGTCGAAAGATATCATATAGCCATTTTGAGATGCCGAAATTCAGCAATCAGCAACGAACTACCAAATAATCAGTTATGATTTATCTCATTAAACCAATTATCAAAATCGGTAATAACGCATCATAGTATATTTGCAAAAATTTCAACTGATGGAAAGGAAAGCAAATGAATCGCTTGTTGTTATGACAGAATTAGTGTTACCAAATGATACCAATAACTTTGGCAACCTAATGGGAGGAAGACTAATGTACTGGATGGATATTGCAGCGGCCCTTTCAGCAATGAAACATTGTTCTGCACCGGTGGTTACAGCTTCAGTAGATAATATTTCTTTTGAAACACCTATTAAAATTGGTAATGTAGTGCATATAGAAGCTAAGGTTACCAGGTCTTTTAATAGTAGTATGGAAGTGCACATGCGGGTGTGGGGCGAAGATGCCATACAGCAATATAAATATAAGAGCAACGAAGCATATTATACGTTTGTATCGCTTGATCCCACAGGCAAGCCAAGGCCGGTAAATAAACTTGTACCGGAAACTGAAGATGAAATAAAATTATTTGATGGTGCTTTAAGAAGAAGGCAGTTAAGATTGATCCTGGGTGGTAAAATGAAACCCGAGGATGCTGAGGAACTGAAAGCATTATTTATCTGATGCTTTATTACTTATCGAGTTTTGTCATCATGTGATGTTTGCTTTTGAGCATGAACTTTTTACTTTGCTCAATGGAGTCCATTATTTTTTCCAGTATTTGTTCAGTGCTCTGCTCATAGTCAATCTGCAAAGGTTCCTTAAAAGTTACTGACAACAATGAACCTTTCTTTTTAAATTTCAATCCCTTTTTATTAAAGGCTCTCCAAAAGCCGTTTATGATTACAGGAACAACGATGGGCCGGTTTTGCTTAATGATAAATGCAGTTCCTTTGCGTCCAGGAGCAAAAGGTTTTGTGGTTCCCTGTGGAAAAGTAATCACCCAGTTATTTTGTAATGCAGCTGTAATTTTTCTTGTATCCGATGCATCCAGGCCACGCCTCACTTCTGTGCCTGCGTTACGCCAGGTTCTTTTTACAGTAAGTGCCCCTGCCAAACTAAATAATTTTGTAAGCCAGTTACTTTTCATTGTCTCTTCGGCGGCTACATATTTAATATGAGTGAATGGCCATAGAAGATAAAAAGGCAGACCGAGACGATTTATTTTACCCCATTTTGATGCACAAAAAATGTGTATAAATGTGATCACATCAGCGAAGTAAGTTTGGTGGTTACTAACGAATAGAACATTCTCCTGTGGTAAGTCTCTGATATGCTCCATGCCCGAGATCTTTAGCTTATTTATAATATTCAAACCCGGATAAGTAAACAGGCCGACGATAAAATATATGATCCCTTTCAAAATGTTTTTTTTGGAAAAAAGTAAAAAATTAAATAAGTATAAACAATATGTGTGCGTAATAATTTCTGATTGATTATTTATACTTAATTTCAACCCTCAAATTTAACAGTTTTATATACTTATTCATTTAAACAATTACGCATGCAAACAAAATTTACTCAAACAAGTACTGGTTATTACAGGAAGTTTTTCTGCATAGCCATTTTTTTTGCTTTGTTAAGTTCTTTGTCTTTTGCCCAGAATGTGCCTTTAAAAAAGCAGGCTCTTTTGGACAGGCAAATGCAACTCAAAATGCAGCAGCTTTCTGGAGTTGTTGGTTCAGTGAGCTCAGATAATGATGCTGGAAGACCAAATAGGGTTTCTCCATCACCTAATGGTACGCAGGCTATATGCCAGACTTTCACAGGTTCGTTACTTGCCGGTGATCTTACTATGCCTCAACGTCTCAACCGGCCAGGCTCGACAGTTGGAAATTGTACAACTGCTTTCCCTTTTCCCGGTACATTTGGTACAGGACCTTATTTTTATGATGTAATTCCTTACACAAATGCCAGTGGTCTTACTCAATGTGCAACCATTACCCTAACTTCTACTGATGTTACAAACGCAAACATCCAGTTTGGATTATGGAGCGGAGCTTTCAATCCCACAGCGTTGGCTACAAATTATTTAGCTGACCCAGGTGTTTCAACAGGAACTCCAGCCGCTGCTTTACCTATTACTGTTACTTTGTCAGCCGGACAAACTGTAAATATTGTTGTTTGGTCAGCTAATGTAAACACTGCACCAAGTGGTACAGCATCGAACTATACAGTTACTATTGATTTGCCACTTTGTTCTTCTGCTCCTTGTTCTGGTACTCCGGCACCGGGCAATACAATAGCTTCTGCAGCAGCTGTATGTGCTTCAACTGCAGTAAATCTTTCTTTACAAAATGCTACTGCAGGCGCTGGTGTAACCTACCAGTGGCAATCTGCTACTGCTTTAGCTGGCCCTTATACTAACATTACAGGGGCTACCGGTAGTACATACAGCACATTAATTACTGCCTGTACTTATTTCCGTGCAAACGTTACCTGCTCTGGTAATACCGGAACTTCCACTCCTGTACAGGTGTGTTTAAATCCTCCATCAGCTTGCTACTGTATACCAACGTACGTTAATGGCTGTGGACTGGGAGATGCTATTACCAGGGTTACTTTATTAACCCTTAATAATACTTCAGTATGTGCAGCAGGACCTGCTTACTACACTTATTATAACGCAGTAGCTGCTCCTTCATTATTTACCAGCAGCACTTACCCGCTTTCTGTAACTTTTAGTACCGATCCCAATCAATATTTTGCAGCATGGGCCGATTTCAACCAGGATGGTGATTTTGCTGATGCCGGAGAATTCTTAGGCGCAACTACTGTAACTGCGGGTGCTAATGGAACCAGTACAATTAATATTTCTATTCCGGCAGGTGCTAGCTTGGGCACTACCCGTTTGAGAATCAGGGGTGGTGATGATTCGGCCCCTTCGGCGGGTCAATCCTGCGGAGCATCTAACAGTTCTTTTGGAGAAACTGAAGATTATAATATAAATATTTCGCTATTACCACCGTGTACAGGTACGCCTGCACCCGGAAATACCCTAAGTACATTTGCCCCGGTTTGCTCTGGTGCTAATTTCACTTTGTCATTACAGAACGCAACCTTTGGTTCTGGTGTAACTTACCAATGGCAGTCATCGGCAACAGGTGCTGCAGGAACTTATGCAAATATCACCGGAGCTACTGCAAGCACTTATACAACTTCGCAAACTGCCGCTACTTTCTACCAGGCAGTCGTTACATGTGGTGCTGTTTCAACTGCCTCTAATCCTTTGCAGGTAACGATAAATGCTTTCTATAATTGCTACTGTGCTTCAGTTGCGGGTAATACGGCAGATGAAGATATCTTTAACGTTAACATCGGCACACTCAATAATACCTCTACTTGTACCTCATTGGCACCTGGGCCTGGTTCAGTATTGAATAGGTATTCCAACTACAGATCGGGAACAGGAGCTCCGGCACCCGGAACTTTATTCCAGGGTACTACGATGCCCATTTCTATCACGATAGGTACCTGCGGGGGTAATTTTGGAAATTACACTGCCGTTTGGATAGATTTTGATCATAATGGCCTTTTTGACGCAACAGAGAGAGTTTATGGTTCTGCAGCCAGTACTACAGGTCCTCATATAGAAACAGGAAACGCAATTATCCCTGCAACTGCACTCTTAGGCCTAACCGCTATGAGGGTAATCAATCGTGAAGGGGGTACTGCAATTACAACGCAACCCTGTGCAATATATACCTGGGGAGAAACTGAAGATTACCTTGTTAATATTGTTCCTTGCGTACAGGGAGTAATAAACACACAGCCCGTTAATTCGACTATTGGATGTGGTGGCAATTCGACCTTTAGTGTGGCTGCTACAGGTAGCCTACTTGTTTATAGCTGGGAGCAAAGGATCAGTGCTACTGCTCCATGGACTGTTGTAAACAATGGTGGGGTTTTCTCTGGCGCTACCACCAATACACTTACTTTAACTAATGCTCCAGTAAGCATGAACGGTTACCAATACAGGGCTGTAATACAAGGTGGATGTACGGCGGTAGATTATTCAAATACTGCTA
>JBDSEE010000120.1:0-95075 GCA_039920245.1 Ferruginibacter sp. | reverse complement strand
CTTAGTTCGTCCGTAAATTCTATAAGCAAAATACCATTCTTAATAACAATACCAGCAAGGCCTACGATACCAACACCTAACATGATAGTAGCGATGGTCATTCCGGTAAATGCATATCCAAGTAGTACACCTATAACAGAGAAAAATATTTCTGTCAATACGATGAATGGTTTGCTAAGCGAATTGAATTGCAAAACAAGAATTAAGAATATTAATCCCAATGCAATTGCTAATGCCGTACCCAAAAATGTAGAAGTTTCTTTTTCCTGTTCTCCTTGTCCTGTTTGCTTTATTATAACACCTGCAGGAATTTTTGTGTGCGTTTTAAAATCCTGGATTTTTACTGCCAGTTCCTGGTTTACCTTTCCTGTCATTGAAGGATCCAATACATTTGATTGCAACTGAATGGTACGCTTCACATTTTTTCTTGCTATGGCGCCAGATGTATTTGTGTAATCGATATTGGCTACGGCACTTACTGGCACTGATTTGACCCGCATAGTTGTCATATCCATAAAAGTGATACGCATGTTCATGATATCCGCAATGTTATTCCGCATAAGATCCGTGTATCTCAACTGGATCTTATATTCATCTTCACCTTCCTTTAATTTACTCACTTCTTTTCCAAAGACAGCAGTACGAATTTCCATACCTATCTGACCAGTGCTTAATCCTTCGCTCATCGCTTTTTCTCTATCAACATTTACCGTTATCTCCGGACTATTCAGGTCCACATCCATTTTTAAATTTTCAATTCCATAAACCTGGTTTGTGTCTAAGTAATTCTGTAATGCACTAGCAACTACAGCTAGTTGTTCATAACTGTCGCCAGATATTTCGACGTTCACCGGTGGATCAGTTGGTGGGCCACCATCTTCCTGCGCTACCTCTACACTTGCACCTGGTATGCCACCCATTTGTGCCCGGATAAAATCCATAAATGGCTTCGTATGTTTACCATCTCTTTTTGCATATTCTACAAAAGATACCTGGATTCTTCCAAGGTTGGGCCGCACACTCCTGTTATTATCTCTTGGATTATTGGCACTGTTAGCTACGTTGGTGATAATACTTTCTACAATACTTCCTTCAGTGCCTGGCTTTTCGGCTGCAAGTACTTTATAGACTCTTTGCTCCAGCACATGAGTTACGCTATCTGTTTTTTTAACATCAGTCCCTACAGGCATCTTTAAATACACATAAATAAAATTGGGATCACCGCTTGGGAAGAAAGTGCTTTTATTTCCTCTTGCCATTAATAAGAAAACGGATATTGGAAATAATAAAAACAAGCTTATGAGCATCCATGCAGGCCGCCATCCTTTCAATACCCAGCGCAATAATTTTTCATACCGGTTCATCAACGCAGGAAGAATTCTTGTTTGAAAACTATGAATGATACCCCGGAATACATACCTGTTCAATACTGCCAGCAGGTCCATAAATAAAAGGAAGTTTGCAAACCCATGCCAGCCAGCGAGGTGTAATATCAATGCTACAATGGCCGCAACCCAGAACCATGATTTTTTAAATATAGATGATTTTGGTTCTTCAAATTCTTTCCCTTCAGGCTTCATGAAACTCACTGCAAAAACGGGGTTGAAAATAAACGCCACGATCAATGATGCTGCAAGTGTTAGGATGAGCATTGTTGGCAAATAGATCATGAATTTACCAATGATACCTTTCCAGAAAAGTAATGGAAAGAATGGCGCAAGCGTGGTAGCGGTACCTGCCAGCACCGGGATAAAAACTTCACCGGCAGCTTCCTTCGCACTACGAATGATGGGTATCTTGCCATTGTTATAGATACGATGCGTATTTTCTATTACCACGATGGCATCATCCACGATAATACCCAATCCAAAAAGCAATGCAAAGAGAACAATAAAATTCAGCGTAACAGAAGTACCGATGATTGCATCTGCAACGGGTAAAAAGAGGAAGGCAACAAACACACTTAGTGGCACACTAAGAGCTACAAAAAATGCATTGGTCACGCCCATGAAAAACATGAGCACAAGTAACACAAGCACGAAACCAATTATGATGGTATTTACCAGGTCATTAAAAGACGTAGCAGTGGCTTTACTCTGGTCGCCGGTGATAACAACTTTGAGGTCCTTTGGAAGTTCCTCGTTCTTCTGCATCTCGGTAACAATATCTTTTATTTTTCCTGCAGCACTTATCAGGTTTTCTCCAGCTCGTTTTATGATATTAATTGTCACTACGTTTTTTCCATCAAGGCGGGCATAACTTTCTTTTTCTTTTATTGTATCTTTTAATTGAGCAATATCTTTCAGAAAAACAGTGGCACCTTGTGTACTGCTTCTTACTACGATGTCCTGTAGATTAAGTGCGCTTGTAAACTGTCCTTTAACTTTCAGCGTTCTTCTCATATCGCCCACTTCAATCAAGCCACCAGTAATATCGTTATTTTCTCTTTTGATAGCATTTTCAATATCTGAAAAACTTATCCTGGACGCCTGCATTTTATAAGGATCTACATTTACCTGAATTTCTCTTTCTGGTGCACCCACAATTTCTGCACGGGTAATTTCAGTAAGCTCTTCAAATTTATCCTGCATCTTATCAGCAAATTCTTTAAGCTTTACGCCATCATAATCACCGCTTACATTTACAAACATGATAGGCATCTCACTAAAGGCAAATTCCTGTGCATTGGGTTGAGAAGTTAGATCCGTTGGCAGATCTGACTGTGCTTTATCAATGGCGTCCTTTACTTTTAATTTTGCCAGCTCCGTTTTCACATCTGTATCAAACTCAATAATGATGAGGCTATAATCCGTTTGTGAAATGGATTGAATTTTATTAACCTTAGCCCCGCTGATCCCTTTAAGTTGCTTTTCAATAGGACGGGTCACCAGGTTCTCAATATCCTTTGGAGAGTTACCAACGTATACCGTAGTTACACTGATAGTAGGAACAACAATATCAGGGAACTGCTCTTTGGGCATGGTATTAAACTTCACCAGGCCATATAGCGAGATGAGAATTGCAATGATATAAATTGCCGTACGGTTATCAATAGCCCAAGATGTGGGTTTGAACTGTTTAAACTTATCTTTAATGCCTTCTATAAAATTCATAAATATTATTTTGGTAACGATCAATAGTCATTAGTAGAGGATAAATAGCGATCATAGATATGAAGCAGTTATCACTTCACATCTGTTGAAATAGATTGCCCTTCATATAAATTCTGGTATCCCTCAGTGATCAGTAATTCCTTACCTGTAAGGCCTGTCTTTATTTCTACAGTATTTCCATAGACTTCACCCAGGTTTACTATCTTTTTACTTGCCACAGATTTTCCATTGGCTAGTTTTTCCAGCACATATACATATTTGTTTTTTTCATCGCTTTGCACAATGTTCACAGGAATAACCAATGCATTTGCAGCGCTGTAATCTTCTATCTTCATCACAACAGACTGATTAGGTTTGAGAGCAGCATCAGCTGGAATTTTTGCTTCTACAACAAACCCTCTTTGTGTTGGATCAATGCTCTGGCTAATCAATGAAATGGTAGTAGTAAGTGTGCGATTAATATCCGGAATAAATATTTGCACTGGCGTTCCTTTACGGATCTTACTCACATAATTTTCCGGAACACTTGCAATAACTTTCAGGCTACTGGCATTTACAATTTTTATTTGTGGTTGTCCGGATGCACTCATACCCTGGAAAATTTCTCCTACCCTGATGTTTACAATATCAGCCACACCACTTACATCACTGTACACGTTAGCCGTATTTTGTTGCTCCTGTGCCACTTTAACTTGTTCGCCTGTAGCCTTCAATTGATTTTCCAGGCCTTGCACATTGGTACGTGCAGATATCAATTGCACTTCAGTGCCAATGCCCTGGTTCCATAGGTTTTGCTGGCGCTCATACAATGTTCTCGCAAGGCCAAGCTGTGTTCTTATGCCTTCCATCTGCTGCCTTGCAGCTACCACCTGTTGCCTGATGATGGCATCATCTAATTTTAATAAGAGCTGGCCTTTCTTTACAAACTGGCCTTCTTTTACATAAACAGCTTTTACCTGTGCAGGACCCATACGTGGTGATATGTATGAAATATTTTCTGCATCAACTTTTCCTTGCAGGTCTAAAAAATGCTGGAAGTTCTGTGAACTCACTTGCTGAACTGCTACAAGCCTTACCTTGGAAGCATTGGCTGCACTCGTATCAATTTTATCGATCTCTGCTTGCAAAGTTTGAATCTTTTCATCAAGGCCGGTTTTTTCTGTCTTTAATTTTTCCAACTTTACTTTTTTATCATTCAGTTCTGCATTGCTGTCTTTCTTACTGTTACTGCATGATGCCAGTAACAACACAAGTGAACTAAGCGTAAACAGTTTGGTTATCTTTTTCATTTGTCTTTTTTATTGTTATGAATTCGCCATGAAGGCTCTTTTCATTCCTTATGTTAGTTGGTTAATTTTTTATAAAGTCCCGGTGGCTTTCTGGAAATCAATTTTAGAGATAATAGCATCGTACAATGAACTGTAATAATTGTTTTGTGCAACCTTTAATTCTGTCTGTGCATTATATATTTCCTGGTTGCTGCCAAGGCCCTGTTCATATTTAAGTTTGGTTGAATTAAATACCTGTTCTGCCAGTTGCATATTCTTTCTTTGGTTATCCATGGTGGCCAGCGCCGATGAAATTTTCAGGCGTGCTTGTGCAACATCATTGTCAATAGATGATTTTAATTGTTCTATGTTGTTTGTAGTTTTCTCCAGTTCTAGCTTTGCTTTGCTTATCCTGGCTGCTTTTGCAAACCCATCGAAAATAGGCACCTGCAATCGAACGCCTACAAGAGCCGTGGTGAACCATGGATAATCACTGCCGGTTTTTGCAAAACTGAAATCTTTGCGCTGTGCATTTTTACTATAATTTCCAAATACAGAAAGGGTTGGCAGGTAACTTAATTTATATCTTTTGATATTGTATTTATTTAATTCCTGTGCTATTTGCAAAAGCTGGTATTCTTTACGATTCTCATGCTGATATGACGCATCGAGCAAATTGCTTTTTACCTGGTCCTCAGATAAGGTATCTTTCAATACAAGCTTTTCTGCCTGTGGCATATTCATCAAAAACTTTAATCCTGCCATGCCTGCTTCCAATTGATTTTCTATTTTTATTTTTTCGGTGAGTAAATTGTTCAACTGTACATTCACTTTATCAACATCCAGTTTTTCTGCAAAGCCATTTTTGTAAATCTCTTTTGTGTCATTCAATAATTTTTGAAAACGGGTTATGTTAGCATCTATTGACGTCATTTGCTGCCTGCCTACTACCAACTGATAATAGATCTTCATCACGTTAACCTTTATCATTTCTGCAGTTACATCTGCTTGCTTTGTATAAAATTGTAAGGCTGCCTTGCGTGCCTGCAGGCCAACAAAAACTTGCCCATCAAATAAAAGTTGGGAAATATCCACACCGGCAGTGGTATTATACTTGGTACCAAACTTCAGGGGAATGTAAGTACCAGGAGCGCCACCAGCAAATTCGGCCGGAATGAGGCTTGTAGGTATTTCCAGGTAGTCATTCAAATTGGCAGAGCCATTTATCTGAGGAAATGCTGCTGATGTTATCTCCCTGTTTGTCTGCTGTTGAATTCTTAGATCCAGCAAAGCATTACGCACCTGCACCGAATTTTTAATAGCATAATCTGCGGCCTGTTGTATAGTAAATTCATTGACCGACTGTGCAACTATAAATTGTGTGACCAAACTGAGACATGTAAAAACAAGACCTCTTTTCAAAACTGTTTTCATAATAATTTTTTCTGTTCTCTTTATATTTTACTTTTTGCCTGCAAGTTCTTTTTCTCTTTGCTGAATATATTTTAAAACCATTTTGTAGCCTTTGCTGGTAACCAGGCCGTACACCCAGTGGGTAATGACCTGTTGCTCCACTTCCAGCAGGTTACATTTTACTTTACGCAAAAACTCAGGATTGAATGGTAGCAACATGCTTTCCACCCTAAATCTTGCCATCAGTTCTACATTGATCTCCGGGCGATAGAGTTCTTCCGCCACACCTCTCTCAAGGTTGTGTTTCATTGTATTGTACAGGAATTCATTTTTATGCGCCAGGAATTTTTGAAAAGCTGCCGGGTGGTATTTCTGCATGTCAAAAATGATAGATGGATTCATAGAGCTGAACATTTCAACCATCATATCCATGGCGAGAAAAACTTCATGAACCGCATTTTCCGCTTTATCCCTGTCCTGGGTGCAGGCATGTTGATTTTTATTAAGCACCGCAACCACTACCGCTTCTACCAACTCATCCTTATCCTTAAAATACAGGTAAATGGTTTTTTTGCTCATACCAAGTTGGGTAGCTATATCATCCATGCTCACACTACGAATCCCGTATTGCATTACAAGATCATGTGCCGCTAATTGTATCCGATCTTTGATTTCTATTTCTGCCATGATGAGATGCAAAACTACGGAAACTTTTTATGTGACCAAAGTTTCCATAAAGTTTTTTTACCATTCATCCTAAAGAAAACCTGGCCCTGAGTATAAGATTTGACCGAGTAAAGTTCCCGCTTCAATTATCTTTGTTTTTAAAATTTGTTAGTCATGGAAAAACCATTTGATTATAAAAGGCTCTTACAATATTTCCTGCAGGGCTTATTAATATTGGCACCAATCACTATTACAGTTTATGCTCTCTATTTTGTAGTATCTACAATTGATGGGTGGATCCCAATTTTTACTTTTGCAGATGAAAAAGGAACGGTTCACGTGCAGAACTATGGCGTTGGATTCATTATTATCATTGCTGCGATCATTATCCTGGGATATTTTAGCTCGTTCTTTATCACCAGCCGCATCGTAAGTTTTATGGATCGGCTCATGCAAAAAACTCCAGGCATTAAGCATATATATACCACCACACGTGATTTTTTTGAAGCTTTTGCAGGGGATAAAAAAAAGTTCACAAAAAATGTATTGGCCAATGTAGATGATAATGATGTATGGCGTCTTGGTTTTATTACTAATGAAAATATGGGTGATTTTGGTTTAACTGATTATGTGGCAGTTTATATTCCTATGGCTTATTCAGTTGCAGGTAATGTATATGTGATCCCAAAAGAAAGGGTGAAACCAATTGAACATATCAGCAGTGCACAGACCATGAAATTTGCTGTGAGTGGCGGCGTAACTCATGTAACTGAAGATATCCATTGATCGTTATCTTTAACGCATATAAAATCAACTTTGAAAAAAATACTTATCACTTCAGCTCTGTTACTCAGCTTCATTCAATGCTTTTGCTGGGGATTTTATGCCCACCAAAAAATTAATTATTATGCTGTATTCCTGCTGCCACCTGAGATGATGGCATTGTATAAACCTAATATCAGTTTTATATCTGAGCATGCAATTGACCCTGATAAAAGACGATATGCAGTAAAAGATGAAGGGCCACGTCATTTTATAGATATTGATTATTATGGTAAATACCCCTTTGATGCATTGCCAAGGAAATGGGATAGTGCTGTTGCCAAATATTCTTTAGATACCTTAATGTCACAAGGAATTGTTCCCTGGCATGTGCAGGTAATGCTGGCAAGGCTAACAAGTGCTTTTAAGGAAAAGAACTTTAGCCGTATAATGAAAAACAGCGCTGAACTGGGCCATTATATTGCCGATGCACATGTGCCATTACACGCCAACAGCAATCACAACGGGCAATTTACCAATCAGAAAGGTATACATGGATTCTGGGAAAGCCGGGTGCCCGAATTGCTGGCAGAAAAAGAATGGGACTTTTTTATTGGTAAGGCTACTTACATAAAAAATCCTGGTGACTTTATATGGGCAAGAGTATTGGAAAGTGCAAAGGCAAGTGATAGCGTACTGAATTTTGAAAGAGAACTCAGCAAACAATTTCCGGCAGATCAGAAATTTTCTTTTGAAGAAAGGAACGGGGTTATTATAAGACAATATTCATCTGCCTTTACCATTGCCTTCAACAAAAAGCTGGATGGTATGATAGAGCGAAGAATGCGTCAATCAATTGGGGCAATAGCATCATTCTGGTACACAGCATGGATAAATGCCGGCCAGCCTGATTTGAAAGGCCTGGTGAATCAAAGTTTTTCTGAAGCAGATACAAAAGAATTTGAAACGCTAAATAGCAAATGGAAAGCAGGGGCAAAGATGATTGGAAGGGAGGAAGAATAATGGATAATTGATAATGCGTTAATTGACCAGGAAGAAACAGGCATTCACTATTGACAAAATGATCCTTGGTTATTAAAAGACTTAATTTTTAAAAATCTAACTAAAGACGTGATACATAATTTTAATGCAGGCCCATCCATTCTGCCAAAAACAGTTTTTGAACAGGCGGCAGCTTCAATCTTAAACTTCGACAATACAGGGCTATCTATTCTCGAGTTCGGCCACAGAACGCCTGAGTTTACTGCAGTAATGGAAGAAGCCAGGAACCTGGTGAGAGACCTAATGCAACTTGATCATGATCATGAAGTTTTATTTCTACATGGCGGCGCATCTACCCAATTCATGCAGGTACCTATGAATCTGCTGGACAGCAAAGAAACATCAGCCTATACCGATACCGGCGTGTGGAGCATTAAAGCTATAAAAGAAGCAAAGCTTTTTGGTAAGGTAGAAATTGTGTGTTCATCTGCCGATAAAAATTATACCTATATCCCTAATGATTTTGCTATACCAAACGATGCAAAGTATTTACACATTACTACCAACAATACCATTTATGGTAGTCAATGGCAACAAATTCCGCATAGCAGTATCCCGTTGGTTGCAGATATGAGTAGTGATATTTTCAGCAGGGAGCTGGACTTTAACAGGTTTGACCTGATATATGCCGGGGCGCAAAAAAACATGGGACCAGCTGGCGTAAACCTTGTTGTAGTAAATAAAAACATATTAGGCAAAGTGAAAAGAGTCTTACCAACTATAATGGATTATCGAAACCATATTAAAGAAGGAAGTATGCTGAATACGCCGCCGGTATTTGCTGTGTACGTGTGTATGCTTACGTTAAGGTGGCTTAAGGAGCAAGGCGGCGTTGCCGCAATAGAAAAAATAAATAATGCAAAAGCAGAAATGCTCCATAAGGAAATAGATAGAAACCCTTTATTTACCGGCACTGTAGAAACGAAGGACCGAAGTAAAATGAATGTTTGTTTTGTTATGGAAAATGAATCTCTTGAAAAAGAATTTCTTACCCACACTAAAAAATACAATATTGTTGGTATCAAAGGACATCGCAGTGTTGGCGGTTTCAGGGCATCCTTATATAACGCGTTGCCTTTAAGTAGTGTGGAGGTATTGGTGAAAGCGATGAGAGATTTTAATAATTGAATTTAGCATGTTAAGTGGATTAGATGCCTGTATCTTTGCCTCCCTTTTTATGAATTTGCAGTTATGATTACAATACAACCCTTTAAAGCATTAAGGCCAGAGCCACAACTTGCAAAAGAAGTTGCATCAAGACCCTATGATGTGCTTAATAGGAAAGAAGCACGAGTAGAAGCGCAGGGAAATCCCCGTTCATTTTTACACATCACGAAAAGTGAAATTGGCTTAGCAGAAAACACCGATATTCATTCACAGGAAGTTTATGAAAAGGCAAAAGAAAATCTATCAGCATTTATAAGCCGCAACATTTTATTCAGAGAAAATAAACCTTGCTATTATATTTACCGACTCACTATGAACGGTCGTAGCCAGGCTGGGCTGGTATGCGTAAGTTCGCTGGATGATTATGATAATGGCCTGATAAAGAAACATGAATTTACCCGGCCGGAAAAAGAATTAGATCGCATTAATCATATTAAAACGACCGGCGCACAAACGGGCAATGTATTTCTTGCTTATAAAAATGTACCTGAGATTGACAATCTTTTCAATAACTGGATCGAACAAAAAAGTCCCCAGTATGATTTCATATCTGATGATGGTGTGCAACATACAATCTGGATCGTAAGTGATGCCGAAGCGATACAAAATATTAGCAAGCTCTTTAAAAAGTACGTGCCGGCTAGTTTTATTGCCGACGGGCATCACAGGGCAGCTTCGGCCGCTAAGGTTAGAAATGAATCCGGCATGGTTACTTCAGAAAATGGTAATTATTTTCTAACAACTTTATTTCCCAGCAATCAATTGCAGATAATGGATTACAACAGGGTAATAAAAGACCTGAACGGATTATCAACAGAAGAATTTATTAAAGCGCTTGAGCAAAATTTTCGAATTGAAAAAAAGGCTGATGCATTTAAACCTGCATCCTTACATGAGTTCGGTATTTATGTGGACAAGCAATGGTATAAACTTGTGGCAAAGCCAGGCACATTTAAGGAAGATGTTTTAGGTGTGCTTGATATCAATATTTTGCAGGAACTGATACTGGAACCAGTTTTGAATATTAAAGATCAAAGAACAGATAAGCGGATTGATTTTGTAGGTGGCATTAGAGGTATGGAAGAATTGGAGAAAAGAGTGGACAGTGGAGAAATGAAACTTGCAATTAGCCTTTACCCCGTGAGCATACAACAATTATTTGATGTAGCAGACAGTGGAAACGTGATGCCGCCAAAAAGCACCTGGTTTGAACCAAAGCTGAGAGATGGATTACTTACGCATCTTATAGATTAATTTAATGTTTAATTAAGATATTCTTTTTCAAGAGGCCGTTGTTACATCGCCTCTTTTTTTATCTTTAAGCATTCTAAAAAATTGAGAAATACGAAAACACGGCAATTTATTTTTCATGCAAAAAGCATAGGTTAAACAAATGAGTTCCAAATGAAAAAAATCTTTCTACTCCCTTTTGTAATTTTTGCTTTTGTTTTTACCACTGCACAGGATAATAAACAACTGCATGAGACTGGCAAAACTTTTCTGAGGCAAGGTGATTATTCAAATGCAATCCTTGTATTGAACCGGGCGTTGCAATCTGACCCAAAAAATGCCGCCATAATAAAAGACCTGGCACTCAGTTATTATTTACAAAAGGATAATGGCAAAGCACTCGAAACGATCAAACTATTACTTGACCGTGATGATGCAGATGACCAGGCTTACCAGATCGCAGGAAATATCTATAAGCAATCTGATGAGCCTAAGGAGGCAGAAAAAATATATAAGAAGGCCCTGAAAAAATTCCCTGACAATGGTCCTTTATACAACGACCTGGGTGAATTACTATGGTCACAAAAAAATTTTGAAGCCATCAAACAATGGGAAAAAGGAATAGAACAGGATCCATCATACTCCAAGAATTATTACAATGCTTCCCGGTACTATTTTCTCACAACAGATAAAGTATGGAGTATTTTATACGGCGAAATTTTTGTCAACATGGAGCCATTGAGTTCCCGCACACCCGAGATAAAACAAATTCTTTTAGACAGCTACAAAAAAATATATACAGATGCAGATATGGAACAAGGCAACAAAGACAAAAATGCTTTTGTAAAAAAATACCTGCAGGGCATGAACAAGCAAATGCCTATTGCAGAGACGGGAATAAATGCAGAATCGTTGTCCATGATAAGAACCCGTTTCATACTGAATTGGTATAATGATAAAACAAATGCTAAATATCCATACCGGCTTTTTGAACAGCAACAGCAATTGCTTAGGGAAGGCTTGTTTGAAGCTTATAATCAATGGCTTTTTGGTGCCTCACAGAATTTATCTGCTTACCAGTCATGGATAAATATGCATGCGAGGGAAGCAGAATCGTTTAGTAAATTCCAATCGGGCCGTATCTTCAAAATACCATCCGGCCAGTATTATAAATAAATTTTTAATGTTTAAACATTAATTAATAACTTTTACCTTATCTTTGCTTCTCAAAATTTTTTCAATGAAAAACCTTTTCTTTTTTGCATCGGCTTTATTGATATTGAGCTCATGTAATAACAAAGACAGTAAATCTGAAACAGCAGATAAACAAGCAGTATTAAGCGCCAATGGTCAACATTATATCGTTGATAGCAGTTCTTCACTAAGCTGGACCGCAAGCAAACCTACAGGGAAACATACCGGCAATTTTAATATCAAGGAAGGGAATGTAGTTGTTAATGATGCTACTATCAGCGCAGGAAATTTTGTTATTGATATAACCAGCCTGACAGATGTGGATCTATCTTCCGATCCGGAAAATAAAGGAAAGCTGGAAGGCCACTTGAAAAGTCCCGATTTTTTTGACATAACTAAATACCCAACTGCAAATTTTTCTATCACTTCTGTTGAACCCTATATTGCTGATAGTACTAACCAGGCTTCTGGTTACACCCACTTAATAAAAGGAAATCTTACATTAAAAGACAGCACAAAAAATATTTCATTCCCTGCAAAGGTTACTATAGATTCCCGGTCTCTTGTAGCTTCTGCAGATTTTAATATTGACAGAACAAGTTGGGGGATGAATTATAAAGGACCTAATAATCCCCAAGATTGGTTTATAAGCAAAACAGTAAATATTAAGCTTAATTTAAAAGCTACGAAAAAATAAATTCTTAATAAATGCCTTAGAGCCATCTGCTTTTTAGTGGATGGCTTTTTTTATATACCTTAGTTTGCATTAAAGCGATTGTTTATGAACCAAACTGACGAGGCAAAAAGCCTGCAATCCTGCTAAACCTAACTTCATGATCGAAAGAATATTTGATTTCCTGTATTATCAGCAAGAGCATTTTCCAAAAGACGATATGCTTACAGGAAGAGTGAATACTGTATGGACACCATTAAATACCCATGCCGTAATAGATCATGTCAATTTACTGAGTGCAGCTTTACTGCAATTAGGTGTTAGTGGAAATGATATGCAGATTGAAAACCAGGATAAGATTGCTTTAATCTCCCGCAACCGGCCTGAGTGGCTGATCTTAGACATGGCATGCCAGCAAATAGGTGCTGCACTTTGCCCAATATATCCAACTACAAATGTAAATGAGCTGGAATTTATCTTTAATGATGCAAGCATTAAATATGCATTTGTGAGTGGAGATGATATACTGGCAAAAGTGAACGACATAAAAGAAAGGATACCAACATTGCAGGGAGTATTTGGATTTGATGCTATGAAAGGAAGTATTTACTGGAAGGAGTTACTAAATAATGTAAGCATTGAAAATAAAACGAAAGTTGAACTGCTGAAAAAAAATATTCAGCCGCAGCATTGTGCAACAATCATTTATACTTCTGGTACTACGGGCTTACCAAAAGGAGTAATGCTTAGTCATAAAAATATTGTAAGCAATGTCATGAATTCAAAATCTACATTTCCATTTGAAGATAACTCTAAAGCAAAGGCATTAAGTTTTTTACCCCTGAACCATATTTTTGAAAGGATGGTTTCCTACATATACATTGTGAGCGGAATATCCATCTACTATGCCGACAGCCTGGACAGCATAGGAGAGGATCTGAAAGAAATAAAGCCAACGCTATTTTGTACTGTGCCCCGCCTGCTTGAAAAAGTATATGAAAAAATTATGGCAAAGGGTGCAGAACTATCCGGAATAAAACGAAAGCTTTTCAACTGGGCTGTAGCCTTAGGAAATGAATATGATAACCGGGGAAAGAGTGCAACTTATAAACTTCAGTTAGCCATTGCTAATAAACTCATTTTTAATAAATGGAGAGAAGCGCTGGGAAATAATATTGAATGTATCATTACTGGCGGTGCTGCCTGCCAGGTACGTTTGTTACGCATCTTCAATGCTGCCGGCATACCAATTTATGAAGGATACGGACCTACAGAAAACAGCCCGGTAATAAGTGTGAATTGCCGCCGGAAAGGAGGAACTAAGTTTGGTACGGTAGGATTGGTTATAGACGGACAGGATGTGAAACTGGAAGCTGATGGTGAAATTTGTGTGAAAGGGCCAAGCGTTATGTTAGGTTATTATAAAAAACCTGATCTAACTGCTGAAACAATAATTGATGGTTGGTTGCATACTGGTGATATCGGTGTATTTGAAGAAGGAAAGTATTTAAAAATAACGGATCGTAAAAAAGAATTATTCAAGACCAGCGGCGGCAAATACGTGGCACCACAACCCATCGAGAATAAAATGAAGGAGTCGCCCTTTGTTGAACAAATGATGATCATAGGTGCCGAACAGAAATTTGTCGGAGCATTAATTGTTCCGTCCATTCCAAACCTGAAAGAATGGATGCGGCTTAAAGAAATTCCGTTTATTACTATTGAAGATGCATTGCATAATCCAAAAGTGCTGGAGCTTTATAAAGAATTGATAGAGTCTTTTAATAAATTCTTTAACCATGTGGAGCAGGTAAAGAAATTTGAACTTATCCCCCAGGAGTGGACCATTGAAACAGGAGAGCTTACACCCACATTAAAACTAAAGCGCAAGGTGATAATGGAAAAATACGAGCATGCTATTGGGCGTATCTACAAATAAAAAAACCGGTTTTCACACCGGCTTCTCATGCTTGAAACTTGAACAAAATTGAAAAAATAGCAGTTAGTTTGGTTCTATCATTAAGCGTTTAGGGACAATTCATAGTAAAATATCTTTAGCAGGCATACGATTCTATAATGTTTGGTATTTTTTCAAAGTCACTCGATTTATCAATGAAATGATCACAGCCGGCTTTTTCACAAATGGCTTTATAATAAAGGCCAGCCTTATTAGTAAGCATGATGATTTTTATTTTTGGGTAATGCTGTTTTACATGGGTCAACAATTCAATTCCACTTTTTCCCGGAAGTTGAATGTCCAATAAAACGAGGTCGGGTACATCAACAGATAAACTCTGTATTGCCTGGTTGAAGGACCCTACACCTAAAATATTTTCTATTACCGTCATTTCTTTCAATAATTCAATCACCCTGTTTATTACAAGTTCTGCATCATCTACTATTAAAACTTTTAATCGTCCATTATTCATACGGTAATCTTCTTGCTGTAAAATTAGTGTAGTTATAAAGGGGGTCTTGTAAGGATTTGTATGCAGCCTTTGTAGAATTTGTACTACTGTATTTAATAAAACTGAAGGTATTAACTGAAATTTGCGTTATAATACCAAATAGAAATGCATTTTAGGAAAAAGTGTGGTGGCAGAAATTTCGTATAGCTTTTTGTGCGGAAGGGTTGGGTAAATGCTGCTAGAAAAGTATTGGATTATTTTATAAATGAAATCGGTATAAAAAGGCGTTACAATAACTTGTTTTCAATTGCATACAAAGTAAGATCTGCATTGCTTTTCATGTTCATTTTCGCCATGATGCGTGCCCTATATGTACTAACAGTAGTTACACTAAGAAACAACGTTTCTGCAATATCTGAAACTGATTTTCCGGAGGCCAGTAGTTTTAGTACACTAAATTCCCTGTCGGATAAATACTCATGCGGAAGCTTATCGCTATCATTATCTAAAACTGAAGCAAGTTTTTCTGCAATGCTAGCCGTTATATATTTTTTCCCGAGCAGTACTCTTTGAACTGCGTTCACCAGTTCGTCCGGAGCAAGGTCTTTACTTAAGTACCCCGCTGCTCCCGCTTTTAAAACCCTAAGCGCATATTGCTCTTCCGGATGAATACTAAGAATAAGAACAGGAAGTTTAGGACGAATTTGTTTTATTTGTTGCAATGCTTCCAGGCCACTTCGGCCAGGCATACTTAAATCGCTTATCACTACATCCCATTCTGCCTGTATGATTTTTTTTATCATATCTTCCGCATCTCCTACTTCCTCAATGTGTGAAGTCGGAAATCCCTCCAGAAGAATTTGGCGTATCCCTCTTCTTACAATGGTATGATCGTCTGCAATTAAAAATCGAACCATATTGAAAATAGATATTTAAAAGTTAGGTTAAAGGTACAATAATAATCACCGCCGTTCCTTTGCCCGGTTTACTGTTTATCTCATAGCTTCCCCCCATCAGCATGGTTCTTTCTTTCATACCAAGGAGCCCAAGCGTTTTTTTGTTTTGTATTTCTACGGCGTTAAATCCCTTTCCATTATCTGAAATATTTAAAATAAGAACGTTGTCCTTAATTTGCATAAAAGCATTTACCTGGGTTGCATCCGCATGCCTGAGCACATTGGTAAGGCTTTCCTGGTAAATACGGAATATACCTGTTGCAATTTCATTGTTTATTTCTACTACATTCACATTACTGCTAAACATAGACTTGATCTCCGAGCGCTTCTCAAACTCTTCACTTTGCCATTCCATAGCAGCAATCAATCCAAGGTCATCCAGTATACTTGGCCTTAGTGCAGTAGCTATTCTACGAACTGTTTTTACGGTAGTATCTATTAGTTGTATAGTTTCTTTTATCTTTTGTTTTATTTCATTGTCCTCCGATTTCAGGCGTTTGTTTATCCAGGATATATCCATTTTCAAACCAGTAAGTTGCTGGCCTAGTTCATCATGTATTTCCCTAGCCATATGGGTTCGCTCTGCTTCACGGATTGTTTCCAGGTGTGTAGCCAATTGACGGTATTCCTCATGCGATTTTTTCAGGCTTTCTTCTGCAATCAGTTTTTCAGTAACATCTGTTCCCAAAACCAGTTTTGCGTGCTGCCCCTCGAAGATCACATCATGAGTTATGATACTGACTTTTACAATACTTCCATTTTTCTTTTTGTGTCTCCAGATCCCTGCATTGTTTATCCCTGAACGATAGGTATTTAACCGTGACTGAAATTCTGGAATATCATCAGGCGGTCTGATATCTTTTACGGTCATTTCCAAAAACTCTTTTCTTGAATAACCATAGAACTCAATTGCAGCAGTATTTACATCCAGGAATCTTCTTTCCGGGAGAGAGATCATCCACATGGGCATCGGGTTTTGGTCAAACAAAAGCCTGTACTTATGTTCCGAAAGTTTTAATGCTTCTTCCGTTTTCTTCCTTTCTGTAATATCTCTTACAATACCCTGAAATCTACCATCGGGCAATTGTTTGGCACTGATCTCTACATCTAATAAGCTGCCATCTTTCCTAAGAAAAGTTCGCTCATTAATAACCGATTCTCCCCTCATTAGTTCTGCCAGCATGAATGGGTTGCTTTCATAATCTTCTTTCAACACAAGGTCGGTCATCGTCATATTAAGTAATTCTTCCCTCGTATAACCTGTTAGCTCCGTGGCATTTCTGTTTACCTCTTCATAATTACCTGCCTGGCTGCTTATAAAAATGCCATCCGATGCCTGGTCAATAAGCATGCGGAATTTTTCTTCGCTCTCTTCAATTTTTTGTTGGGCTATCACCCGGTCACTAATATCGATACCTACTCCCAACAGGCAGGTTTCACCTTCATATTTTATTACCATCCCATTAAAATAATAAGGAATTTTTTCGCCTGACTTTGTTAGAAAATGTGCCTCCACATTATCTTCTCCTGCAACAAAAACATTTGCAAGTTTTTGCTGTAACAGGTCTTTTTCTTCTTCGTCAAATAATTCGAGTGGATTCAGGTTGTTTATTTCTTCAGATGAGTAGCCTGAAACCTTTTCAAAATTATCATTCCATCTGCTAAACTTACCTTGCGAATTAAATAAATAAAATATACCAGGCAAGCTGTTGATTATTGAATCGGATAATTCTTTTTCCAGGATGATCTGTTCCTGGAAGCGCTTTTGTATAGTTACATCCTGCATTGCACCCACCATGCGATATGCTCTTCCTTTTTCATCATAAACAATATATGCCCGGTCATACAAACTCCGGTAATTTCCATCGGCCATTTTAAACCGGAATTCCTCTGAGAGAAAAGTAACTTTATTTCGCAGCGCATTTTTGAAATTTTCAAGTAGTATTGGTGCGTCATCCGGATGCAGGCGCTCAAGGAAATCTCCATAGGCAAGCTTTGTGCCTTTATGAAGTGAAAAAATGTTCCGGAAAATTTCATTGCCCCACATGTTATTAGTTTCCATATCCCAATCCCAGATGGCATCGTTAGTAGCTTTAGCTATCAGGTTAAACCGTTCATTACTGATAGCAAGTTTTTTTGCAGTATCTCCCAATAATTGCAATGCTTTTTTTCTTTCTGTAATATTTATAAGTGTACCGATGATGGCTTTGTTGCCCTTGTATTGAGTAAGCGTTCCATATACTTCCACTTCAACAATATAACCTGCAGCATGCAATCCTTTGAATTCGTAATGGCTGCTTTTATTTAAACCGGAAAAACGATCTTGCATAGTTGTTTCCACCAGTTCCTTATCTTTTTCATATACAATGATATTGACATCCTTATCAAGGATATCATCCATTTTATATCCAAACAATTGAGCAAACATGGGGTTGACATACACAAATTTCCCGTCCTGTATAATGTACACACCTACCAGGGATTTTTCAACCAGGTTTCTAAATTTAGCTTCTGCTTCCTGCAATTCTATTTCTACCAGCGTGCGGCCTGTTACATCCTGAACTAATGATAATACCCCAATACTATTTCCTTCTTCGTCCTTCAATACAGAGTTATACCATTCGCAGTAGATCACCCTGCCGTCCTTAGTAATATTGCGGTTATGTAATGTCCCGCTTTTAACATCTTTGTTGTTTAACCTGGCAAGTTGCTCTTTTACTTTTGCCACATCATCGTGGTGTACAAACCCTTCAGGTATTAATGGTTTATTTAAAATTTCTTCTTTATTCCATCCAAACATTTCCTCTGCTTTTTCACTCCATTGAAGCACTACCAGATCAGCATCATATTCTACCACTGCAAGAGGAGTATTTGTAATGTGATTATTCAGACGCTCATGTGCAATTTCCAATGCTATTTGAGCTCTCTTTTCTTCTGTTATATCATGATAATAAACTGATATACCATCATCAGAAGGATAAATCAGATCTTCAAACCAGCGGCCTGTTTTTGAGTAAGGGAGCTGAAGTTTTAATGCTTGCTGTGTTTTTTTTGCCTCGTGCAATGCTTCATAAAAAGGTTCGTTCACTACATCTGGAAATTCATCCCAGATATTTTTTCCAAGAAGATCCGCTGGTATTTTTCCATGCATTTGTGCTGCCCTGGTGTTTACATAAGTATATTTCCAGTCATTATCCAGGGCGATAAATGCGTCCGTTATTCTTTCAAACACTTTGCTCAGTTCTGCAGTTTTCAATTCCACCTGCTCCTGGAGGGTTGTCGTTAGTCTATTGAGTTTCTCATCTGCCTTTTTACGGCTGGTAATATCTCTGATAACCGTTACAGTTCCGGCCTTTTCACCTTTTTCATCCTTTATGGAAGAAGTAGTTACCTCCACATCTAAAGGATCATTTTTTTTATTATAATGAATTACTTCGCCTTTCCAGTAATCAACCTTGCTATAATTTTTAAGAATTTTGTCCTGGTTATGCTTTGGGTATTCAATTTTTAAAATTTTATTTATCTCTTTGCCCCTTACCTCTTCTTCTGTATAACCATACAATTCTTCAGCATACTTATTCCAGTTTGTAATCCTGAATGCGGCATCAGTAGTTATGATCGGATCAGAAATATTCCTGATAAGAGATGCATTAAATTTTAATCGTTTTTCTGAGGCTAGTAATAATTTATTATCCCGGCTTTTAAGAAAATAATTAACCCCTAAAATGATTATGAATAATAAACAAACCATTGAAAAAGTGAAAAATGCTTCTCTGATGAAGTTATTTTTATAATTATTTGCCTGTGTAAGTTTGAGCTGCGTTTTATATTTCAATGCTACAATAGCAACATTCACTGAATCCATTAATAATTTTCCCTTACCCCTGGTTATATATCTGCGGGCGGAATCCAGCCCATATATCTTGTTTAACTCCAGTGTATAATTTATATTTTCTATTTTATGTGTAATAAGCCTGACAAGCTGTTCGTATAATTCCTGAAACTGTTGTTCATGGAAATTTAATGTTTCATCAAATGCAGTATCCTTCTTTATTTTATTCAGGCCGGTGTGATAATCATTCACATATTTTTCATTCCCTGAAATAATAAAACTCCTTTGATTAGATTCAATTTCCTGGATATCTGTAAGGATTGAATCAAGATGAAATTGGGTGTCGAGAGATATTTTTAAATTATTGTTTGCTACAATAGCATTTTTCATATTCACGTATGTAGCATAGGCCAGGTAGCTGATGCTGAAAATGGCTATTACAAAAGCAATTCTTATTATTTTATTCTGTTGAATATTTTTCATGCAGGTAAAAGATGACTGCTTAGAATACAAAAAGTACAATAAAAAAAAGGCAGTTCCAAAATCATGCACATATTTACTAATTCAGGAATATATTGAGTGTTGTAAAAACAATAAAAATGCGTAATTATTTAAATTGGCCTTATCATCATAATAAGGCATGTACAGCCAGAAATGTTATCATAGAAATAAAAACCTAGACAGGACAGGTAATCTTGAATATTGAAGATAATGTAGTAGGATTTGATTTTATTGAAAGAAATAGTAAAGGAATGGGTATTGGAAATATTTTCAGCCGGGCGGCATTATATAAAGGAGAAGTAATTTTTTTCACTCAGCCTGGGGAGGGATGCAGGCTAAATATTTCATTTCCGCAGGGTAGTATAATTCAAAAGAAAAAAACTAATTAGGCTTCTCCATGCATTTTTTTCATTGAATATAATTCAACCAGGCTTGTGACTTTTAGCTTCTCAAATATCCTGTTCTTTTGTGTGCTGACTGTTGAACTATGCAGGTTCATTTTATTACAAATATCACTTATTGACTTTCCCTGCATAAGGTATTGAGTGATCTCAAACTGCCGGGGAGACAGCCTTTCAAAAGGGTTATCAGATTTTTTATCAAACATCGTCTCAGCAAGACACTCGCTAAAAGATTTGCTTATATACTTACGGTTATTTAAAACAGTAAAAAATGCTTTTTTGATTTCTTCTGCCGGTTCGTCTTTACGCACATAACCTTTAACCCCCATCTTAAAAAATTTCTTGGCATAAATGTTTTCTTCATTCATACTAAAAACTAGAATTTTCAGATCTGGTTGTAATGCAAGTAATTCTGATGCTAAATCAAACGTATCTGTACCGGGAATATTTACGTCGAGGACAAGCAGAGCGTATTCAGTTTTTTTTACATGTTCCAGGGCGGATTCACCATTTTCAGCGTCATCAAAACTGTAATTCTTAAGATCGCTGCCCATTAAAATTTTTAGTCCTGTCCTGATAATTGTATGGTCATCTACCAATAAAATTTTTTCCATGTCTTGATCCTAGGTGTTATAAGTTAAATAGCACATTTAATTCGCATCCTTTTCCTGGAGCAGTTTTAATCTGCATTGTTCCATTATGTAGCTCTGCCCTGCTTCCTATATTTTTCAACCCAACACCTCTGCTTCTGTCATTAAGTTTAAAGCCTTTCCCATCATCTTTAATGGTAATAGCCAAACGTTTATTTTTAAGTTTTATTATAATCCACACATTTTTTGCATCTGCATGCTTGATAATATTATTTAATTGCTCCTGCACTATCCTGAAAATCGTAAGCCGGAATTGTTCTGAAAGTCTTGTCTTATCTAATTCCTGCCAATCCGTGTGAAATTTAAATTTATTGATCACCTGCAGGTTTTCAACCAATTCCTTCAATGCCATTTCAATCCCTACCTCACCCAATGATGGTGGAGACAGGGTTTGCGAGAGCCTTCTCAACTCGCTTACTGCGGAAATAATAAAATCCTTTGCACTGTTAAGCAAGGTTTCCTTCATGTCATCATTAGTTATGGCATATTCCACGTATAGTTTTGTTGTGGCTAATATCTGGTTTATATTATCATGCAGTTCTCTCCCTAATTCTTCCCGTTCTTGTTCTTGTGCAGTAATAACAGCTGCTGTTATCTGCTGTTGTTTTTTCTGGCGTTCTTCGGCCAGCTTTTTCTCCAGGTTTATTTTATCTGTTATATTATTTGCAATGGCAAGGCTAGCTTTTTTTCCATAATAATCTATTACCTGGTAAGCAATATCCATATAAAGTATCTCACCCGATTTTATCTTGTGTGTAACTATTGCTTTTGCTTTGAAGTTTTCATTTAACAACATATTTTGGGAAAGCGCTTTAAAATAACCTACCTGGCCAGTGGTTAACAGATCAATAAAACTTAAGGATAAGAACTCATTTTTTCTATATCCATATTGATGAATTGCAGCCTCGTTAACTTCAATTATTTCAAAACTTTGTG
The DNA here is from genome assembly GCA_039920245.1 of Ferruginibacter sp. Taxonomy (GTDB): domain Bacteria; phylum Bacteroidota; class Bacteroidia; order Chitinophagales; family Chitinophagaceae; genus Ferruginibacter. Next base: position 72,843 of record JBDSEE010000120.1, on the reverse strand, counting down.
GATTCCATATAACAATAGCCGATGGATTGCTATTAAAAAATTTACGGTATTTTTCTTCGGAGCTTTTTAATATTTCTTCAAATGATTTTCGGGAAGAAATATCTCTGAAGTGGATAACTACAGCTTCAATGGCAGGCTCATGAAGCAAATTATGAAAAGTAGATTCTATCCAGATATAGTTTCCATCAAGCTTTTTAAACCGGTATTCGAGTTGCTTTACATGGTTTTCATTTGCAATTATTTCATCATATGCTAACGCAACTCTTTCTTTATCCTCAGGATGAATTAAATTCTTATTCTCAAGGCTCACATAATCTTCAGAACTATATCCAAGCATTTTCTTTGCAGCAGGACTTGTTTCAATTACATCTCCATTTTTATTTATGAGGGTTATTCCTTCACTGCTGCTTTCAATAATAGACCGAAATCTTTGTTCGCTTAACACAAGTTTTTCTTCCGCAATTTTTTCTTTACTTATATCAGTTGCTATTGCAAAAAAACCTGTTACTTCCAGCCGTGAGTTTTGTTGCACCTGGCATTGGAGCCGAAGCCAACATACCTCTGCGTTTTTTTTGCGCATTTTTATATCGCACCCAAAGGATCTTTTCGCTTTTAGGTTCATCCTGGCATATCGAACTAATATTGCACTTGCATGAACCAGCTTCAGGAAATCATATAACAATTTTCCAGCAATCTCCTTTGCTTTGTACCCTGTGATATTTTCAAACGATTCATTTGTCCATTGTACTATGCCGGTTTCATTTGTAATTATGATCGCATTAACCGTTTCTTTTGCGATTAGGGAAAGTCTTCTTAATTCTATCTCCGCTGTTTTCTGTTCTGTTATATCCTGGCTGGCGCCAATGAGCCTGACCGCAACCCCATTTTCATCTCGAATTATATAACCACGATCTACTATGTTAGCATATGTATTATTGGTACGATGCACCTTAAATTCTACTTCAAACCTGGTGGTAGCCGGGTCTGCAAGTAACCGGGCAATATCCTTATTGTTCGTTTCCTTATCATCAGGATGCATCCTATTCCAGATCGCATCCGGGTAATTGTATTCTTCATTATCAACCGGGCCAATGATCCTGTTCCATCCGGCAGTGCTGCGAAATATCTTGTTATTAACCATATCCCAATCCCACACCATATCATTTGTAGCTTTTTCCACGAGGTTGTATCGCTCATTACTTCTGCGTAATGACTCAGAAATCCGCTTTCTTTCTATACTATATAATATTGTCTTGGCAAGTAAGTTTTCATCCAGATCACTCTTCAATAAAAAATCCTGCGCTCCTTTATTTATTGCCTCCAGTGCTATGCCGGTATCTTTAATTCCTGTAAGGATTATAATTGGAGTTTCGCCGCTATATTGTTGTAATTGATTGAAACTTTCAAGGCCCGAACTATCAGGGAGCGATAGATCAAGAAAAATAATATCTGGCGTTTTTTCTTTGAGACAATGAATTGCCTGATCAAGGGTTTGAGTGTGTTCAATAGAACCAATATTCAGAGAAGTTTCACTGATGGTTTCTTTAAGTAAAACCACATCCCCTAAGTTGTCTTCTATGATCAGGATGGCCATGGGAGGATTATGTATATCCTCTACGGCATTGTCTATTTCATCATGATTTCTTTTATACATCCCCTAATATTTTAATAGAAAAAAAGAACTTGGTTCCCATAGGTTCATTTGGCTCTATCCATATTTTTCCTCCATGGGCTTCCACAATTTTTTTACAGATAGAGAGCCCAATACCCGTCCCTTCATATTCAGTTTGGGTATGCAGTCGCCTAAATATTTCGAAAATCTTAGAACTGTCTTTTTCCTTTATTCCAATACCATTATCTGCAACACAGAATACCCAAGAGCCATTTTTATTTTCTGCACTAATATCAATTTGTGGAAATTTGTCTGCTTTGTATTTTAATGCATTACCCAGAAGGTTTTGCAACAATTGCCGCATTCGAATTTTATCTGCATAAAGTATGGGCAAATTGTGAATTTGTACCAAGGCATTAGATTCTTTAATGGTCTTACTGAATAAATTCACAACATAATGGGCAATAGTATTCATATCAATTTGTTCGCATGAAAGATTCTTTGTTCCCAGCCTGGAATATTCCATTAGCGCATTAATAAGTTCTTTCATTCTTTCGCCACCATCTACTGCATAATTAATGTACTGCTGAGCCGTTTCATCCAACTGATCTTCATATTTTTTTTGCAGTAATTTTAAAAAACTATTTACCATGCGTAATGGCTGCTGAAGATCATGGGAAGCTATGTAAGCAAATTTTTCCAGTTCAACATTTGAAGCAGAAAGTTCGATTGCTTGTTTTTCAAGACTTTCATTAAGTTGCTGTAGGAGTTTTTCGGTTTCTTTCCGTTTAGAAATATCCCGCTGATTGATAACAATACTATTAACGCCTTCCACATGTAAAAGGTTGTTGATGGTTCCTTCCACCCATTTGAGATTGCCTTCCTTGGTATTTACCCGATATTCTAAAGTATATGGTACGGATGGGGAAGACAGTATTTTTTCAAAATGAATAAGCATTTCAGGAAGATCTTCTTTTGCTGCTAATTGGGCTAAACGTATGCCGAGAATTTCTTCGGGATGATAACCCATCATGGTTTGTACAGAAGGACTGGCAAATATCACTTCTCTTTTATCATTCACAAGCAACATAACATCAACACTATTTTCAATCAGATGTTGAAATTTTAATTGAGTTTGCTCAATGGAAGTTTCCAGCATCTTCAGCGCAGTAATATCATGAAAAGTACCAATAAATTTTTCATTCCTGCCCGCTTCATTTCGAATGATTATGCCCCTTGAATGAATATATTTAAGCGCTCCGTCATTAGTTATAAGTCTTAATTGTACACTATAAGGATTGCCCGTTTTAAAACTATTTTCTAATATTTTTTCTGCCATCTCCCGGTCGGAAGGATGTATAAAAGCAAAACCTTTTTCTTTTGATGGGATTATCTTTCCTGGCACTACGCCGCATATACGGCAGAACTCATCACTCCACAAAACGGTATCGCTTATTATATCCCATTCCCAGCTTCCTATTCCGGCAATGGCTTCCGCATGCTGAAGTAAATTTTTACTTGCTTCACCATCCTGCATTAGTTTGGCTTCTTTGGATATATCAATCCCGCTAAAAATAACTTTATTCAATTTTTTTGCCTGGTCAAGAATAGGCACAAATTTTATTTGATAGGTATAAAAAGCATCTCTGTCTTTGTTTGGCAAAATATGTGTGTATTCAATGAACTGCCCACTTTTTAGTTTTTCAGCAACCTGTAATACAAAAGCCAACCGCTCCTCCGCTACATATTCCCAAATCGATTGGCCAATAATAAGGTTAGCATTAAATATTTGGGGACATAGTTCTGCAGCCTTTTTGTTGAATGCTATAATTTTAAGGTCTGCATCTAGTATAACTAATAACTCCCGGCTATGCTCTAAGATCAGCATCAGGAATTCCGAAGCATCGGAATCAGTTAATTTCTCTTTATATAGATTAAAACTCCTTATATGATTTTTCATCCTTTAATAATAGCTGTGAACACGAAATATCTAAAAAAAATAAAGCAAATTGAAGATAAGTTAGTTACCTTATAGATGGTTTCCTGAACAGGAGCAAAGTTGAGTAACTTTACTTGCATTTTTTGTAGCAGCAATAAGTTAATTCCATCGAATAAATTCTAAACACTTATTTAATTACTATGAAAAAATTTTTGTTGATAGATGATCACGTTGTAGTAAGGTCCGGCATCAAAATACTTTTATCTGAATTATATAAACCATCTGTGATTGATGAGGCTCAGGATGGCGATAGTGCATTGGCAAAAGTGAAAGAAAACACATATGACCTGGTAATGCTGGATATTCAAATGCCTAAAACGGACACTTTCGGCCTGATGGAATATTTTAAAGTAAAGTATCCGCAGCTTAAAGTGCTGGTATTTTCAATGAGCCCTGAAAATATTTATGCCAAACGTTTTTTAAAAGCTGGCGCCCGTGGCTTTATCAGCAAAGATGCTCCGCTTGATGAAATAAAAAAAGCCATTGACCTCGTATTGAATGACAGAAAATATATCAGCGAAGCAATGATAGATATGCTGGCAGAAAGCAGCGGAAAAGATAAAGATGGAAATCTATGGAACAGCCTCTCGGCCAGGGAATTTGAGATTGTTTCATTGCTATTGAGTGGCCAAACATTGAGTTCTATTGCCCATACATTGAACTTACAAGTGTCAACTATTGGCACGCATAAAGCAAGGATCTTTGATAAGCTGAAAGTGACCAATATTTTGGAACTGAAGGAACTGGCTAATTCGTACAACTTGTAAAAGGTTAGTGCATATATTTTTTCCTTTCTTGTATTGCCTTAAATTTTAAATAAGGCAGGATCGTACTATCTACACCTAATAACAGACTAATAGTAGTTTTATACTCCCTTGCAAAGGGATTTGTTACTATCCCTGCAGTAATAACTTTTTTAAAATGCTTAGCTTCTTCTGGAGAAAGTGCCTGTTCACCGGCTTCTTTAATTAAAATGATAGCTGAAATACTATCTAAGTCGGGAAACCAGGTAGCGTAGTCTGCGTTGAACGAAACCGCATGCTTGATGTGAGGTGCATAGAAATTTATTGCACCTGCCTGGCCATAATTATCTGTGAGTATTAGAGTGTGATCTCTATCTTTTAAAGTTTGATATATACTATCTGTCTTAAGCGCCAATTCTTTCCATCCAAGCATGTCTGCAAAATCCTGTGGCAGGTCATGATCTTTGCCATCTTCCCATCTCAATAGGCCCATCTCCTTTAATGCTTTGTTATGTTTTTTCATTTCCATGGGGCTGCTTAGTGGCATTCCAATATTTATAAAAGGTATAAACATCAACACTACAACAGCGATGGCTATCCCTCGTAGCAGCCTTTTCCATCCTGCGGAAAAAAGATATTCAAAATATACAGTGCCGAATGCAATTAGTGCTGGATAAAGCCCAAATGCATAGTAGCCCTTTGCCTTCAAATAAATATAGAAGACGATGGTAATTATATAACTGTAAAATAAAAAGCGATGCTTGTGGAAAGGCTTGTAAAATGCAAAGCCAAAAAATGATATTATGATCAGGATTATTGAACCGATAAAAAAAAGTAGTTGCTCTTTAATAAAATTCCCACGCTCATTATTTACGAGCTGTGTTGCTGAAAGCTCTTTCATATGTTGTATAACAGGAAACCCATGAAAAAACTGCCAGCCAATATTTGGTAAAATAATCAGTATAAAAATTATTAAGGCAACATAAAGATGTTTATTAAAAAACACTTTTCGTTGTGAGGAAATAAGCAATCCTGCGAACAAACCTATCAATGGAAAAACAATATTATATTTATTAAGAAAGCCAATTCCAATAGTGATAGCTGTAAAATAGAGCCATTTATTTTTACCGGTTTCGACAAAACTAACCAGGCTGTAAAAAATAAAAGTCCAGGCAAGGATTTCAAAAGAGTTAGGTTGAAATAAGGTATTTATTCTCACCAGTGATGAAAAGCAGACTGCAATTGCGGCCAGTACACAAGCATATAAACTTCCTTTCAATCTTTTTGCTATATGCCAGGTGCAAACAATTGTCAATGCCCCAAATGCTGCCGGAAAGAACCTGATCCAGAAAATCCCATTTCCTAAGAGTTTGATCATGTATGCAATCCAGGAACTAAAGGGTGGCACTGAAATAAAACCCCATGCAAGATGATTGGCCTGGTCAAGATGTAAATATTCGTCCCTCTGCAGTTCATATGCGGGATTGAGCAGGGTATATTGAAAGATAAATTTCAGCAGGATAATACCTAAGAGGATCAGCGCAGGGTAGCGCTGATATATTCCGTTTTTAAAAGCAGCCATGAACAAATTTATTACTCAAAATTTATGATCTGCATTTTTTATAAAAATATGTCATGCTATTACCAACTAAAACAGTTTACCCTGCCCACCCGGTCTTCTAAATTTTGTACAATCCAGGTCCCACCGTTCAGCATTCATGTTATATATCTTACCATATTTTTTATACTGTTGTGCCACCATCTGCGCAATGCTTCCTTCGCCACGCATACGCACACCCCAGCGGCTATCATTCACTTTACCATCATGACTCTGCTCTATAAGATGCCATACTTTATCAGCCTGGTTAGGAAAATTTTTATACAGCCAGTCCTGGAATAAAAATTTTATCGTCCCGTTTAACCTAATAAAAGTATATGCAGTAAAAGTTGCACCAGCTTCTGCGGCTGCTTTCATTATCCGTTGCATTTCGTGTTCATTCAGACCTGGGATCATTGGCCCCATCATAACACCCATTCTTACGCCAGCTTTACTCAGCTCTTCTATCACTTTCAGTTTTTGCCTGGCAGTTGTGGTTCTCGGCTCCATAGTTCTGCGTAAGTCTTCATTAAAAGAAGTTATACTTACCATTGCCGATACAATATTTTTCCGGGCCATCTCCTGCAACACATCTTTGTCCTTTAAAATCCATGAATTTTTGGTAAGTATTCCTACCGGCTGGTTAAACTCATTGCACACTTCCAGCAGACCTCTTGTAAGACGATATTGCTGTTCTGCAGGCTGATAACAATCTGTATTACCGCTTAGCATTATGGGCGCACATATCCATTTAGGATGCATCAAAAACTTGCGCAACAATTGCGGCGCATTTTTCTTAATCAAAATTTTTCTTTCAAAATCAAGACCTGCACTATAGCCCCAGTATTCATGTACGTTTCGGGCATAACAATAAATGCAACCATGCTCGCAACCTGCATAAGGATTCATACTATAGCTCATTCCCACATCCGGGCTCTCCACCTTATTAACTATGGTTTTTGATTCCATCTCAATATATTGAGTGCGGCTATTCACTTCTTCCCAATCATCAATAGATTCAATATGTTCTTTTACAATTTCATTTTTAATAAACTTGTTTTTAGTATTGAATTGTGCACCTCTTCCCTGCAGGTATTGTGCTGTTTCCGGCTGTGTGTTTGTGCTTACAGGCACAGCATCCTGTTTCAACTTCTCTGGCATTTTTTTCTGTAGATTTTAAGTGAACAAACTTGCTTGTACAGTATTCACCGGCAGGTTTTGAAATTCAAATCGCTGCACTATCTGGTAATTCAACTCTCCTGACGGCCTTTTTAATAATAACATTCCATCGGCTATAAATCTACCCGTGAAGTGTTTGTGGCTATATTCCAGCCATGCCTTTTCATATTGCCATGGCAAAAGTTTGCGGCCAATTGGTATAAAAGGATCCAGCAGAAAATGTGGTTTGTTGTCTGCGTCCAGTTTCATCAGGCGCTGTGCATAGGTGCGTATTTGTTTCACAAGGTTTGTGACGGTAAGTTTTGATGATACATTAATAAAAATAGTGTGTGTAGGAAAACTGCCATAATCTTTCAACTCAATTTTAATAGGCGGAAATCCCATTGCGATTGCATGCAGGCGGTTAATAATTCTTTCTTCTATCATGCCGTATTGTGTAAATGTAGCCAGCGCAATATGTGGCTTACTGTGTACAGCAAAACTGGTTTGAAAATCCTTTGCAAACTGTTCTTTCACCTGCATGATCTTATTACGGAGTTCTTCGTGCGGATTTAACACAAGCAGGTACTCATATGTTTTATAACCCGGAATGATTGTATTGTTTTTCATAAAGGTTTTTTTACAGCATTCAAACAAAGACTGTACAACTTAAGTATGGCAGGTACGGTTAAACACGGGCTGTTAATAAAATAATGCAAAATTATTTAGCATAAAATTACTAAATTATTTAGTTTTGTACAAATTCTTTTTTTATGGAGGTGGAAAATTTTTTCGGCAGTAGCTATGGTGGATCAAAACGATTTACCCAACATGATGTACCCCATGCAAACGCAACCGGCTTTGGGGCAGCAGCAGATGATTATATGGAACGGGGTATTGACCTGAATGAGCAATTAATAGCCAATAAGCCCGCTACTTTTTTCATGCGGGTAAGCGGCGAAAGTATGGTGGGTGCCGGCATTAGCGACGGCGATATTGTAATTGTGGACCGGAGTATAAAACCACAAAACGGCAAGATCGTAATTGCTATCATTGATGGGGAGATGCTCATTCGCCGCTACCACAAAACGATGAACAGTCTTACTTTGATACCTGAAACCCCACGGCTATCGCCGATAAGCATCACGGAATTTAATGATTTCAAGATCTGGGGTGTAGTAACTTATGTAATAAAGCAGGTTTAGGTCTATAAATTCTGTCATCCTCTAATTCTTTTATATGATAGCCATAATAGATTGCAATAGCTTTTACTGCTCCTGCGAGAGACTATTTCGCCCGGACCTGGATAATAAGCCGGTGGTAGTGCTTAGCAATAATGATGGCTGCATCATATCCCGAAGCGATGAAGCAAAACAACTCGGCGTGGCAATGGCTGGTCCATATTTTATGGCCCGGCCCCTAATAGAAAAATTCGGTGTAGCTACGTTTTCTTCCAACTATAATCTCTATGGCGACCTGAGCTGGCGGGTAATGGAAACGCTGCGGATGATACTTGGAGCTGAAAAGGTAGAAGTTTATTCCGTTGACGAAGCATTCCTCCAACTTGGTGACAACGACGATTTTCATACAACCGCTATGCATATAAGAAAAACGGTTGAACAGTGGACAGGTATAAAAGTGTCCATTGGTGTAGCTCCTACCAAGGTGCTTTCCAAAGTGGCCAATCATCTTGCAAAAAAAAATAAGCAGGAAACACAATGCGTAGTGGTGCTTGACACAAAAGAAAAAATACAGGAAGCATTACAGCATACTCCTATTGGCGAAGTGTGGGGTATAGGTCGCCAGTATGCACAAAAACTCGTGGAAATGTTTGCGGTATTTACAGCTTTTGATCTCGTTAAAAAAAATGAGCCCTGGGCCCGGGCCAATCTTGGTGGTGTAACAGGAGTGAGGTTATTAAAGGAACTCAAGAGTGAACCGTCAACTGATTTGCAGGATCAGTTGGTAAACAAAAAAATGATCGCCAGTACCCGCATGTTTGGAAAGCCTGCCAAAACGCTTTCGGATATTCAGGAAGCAGTAGCAACATACACTACCCGGGCTGCAGAAAAATTGCGACGACAGCAAAGCGCTGCTAATATTATTCATGTCTTTGTGGTACCCAAAGAAATAAGTACTGGAAAACATTTTCGCCATGGCCCCACCATAAGCTTATACAGCATACTTCCGATGGCAACTTCCGATACGAGTGTATTAATAAAGGCAGCTACCCAAATGGCCGCACAGCTTTTTGAAGAAGGACGGATATATAAAAAAGCCGGTGTAATGCTTAGCGGGCTGGTGCCAGATGAAAATATTCAGGCAAATTTATTTACGCCGCAGTTACATAACAGTAATCGCCTCCTCATGGATATGATCGACAATATGAATTTTGCCATGCGTGATGACATTATAAAGTTTGCAGCTTCAGGAACTACCCGAAACTGGAAAATGCGGCAGGAACTTCGCAGCCCAAGATATACCAGCAGGTGGAATGAAATTTTCGTGTTGAAATAATATTTTTCCGGTAGCCGATATGCAAGCAAGGTTGAAAAAATTGCTGCCTATTTATTATTATCACTTCACTGCTGACTACCACTTGTATAATTTGATGCATACTGCGTCATGCTTTCCGTTATTTTAGCTTACTAAATTTATTTTTATATGACGAAGAAACTTTTCTTAATTCTCCCTTTTTTAATAATATCAATGGGTATTTATGCCCAATCTGATGCAAGCCACTATGCCGGTATGATAACCGGCGATGCATTAAAAAAACACCTTACAATAATCGCAAGTGCAGAAATGCAAGGCCGTGAAACTGGCACAGAAGGACAGCGAAAAGCTGCAGCATATATTGAATCACAATTTAAAAGTGCTGGCTTGACTTTTCCGGCAGCATTAAAAGGCCACCAGCAATTTTATCCGTTATATACAGATAGCACGATTTCAGTAGATCTGAAAATAGATGACAACAAGCTTACTTACGGAACAGATTATATTGCTCCAGCCAACACAAATGAGAGCGGAAAATTCAAAGGGAAACAATTAGTATTTGCAGGCTATGGTATTGAAGATGCTAGTTACAACGACTACAGCAACCTGGATGTAAAGAATAAGATCGTAATAATATTTCTTGGTGAACCAAGGGTTGAAAAAAAATACCTGGTATCTGGTACAGAGAAAACCAGCGATTGGACTTTTCCCGGGCTTAATAAAAAACTGGCATTAGCTGCCAGCAAAGGAGCCGTAGGAGTTTTAGTTGTAAGTCCAAACCAGGAAACATTTAACCAGCGCAGCATAGACAATAGCCGAAAAACAAATATGTACTACCCAAGGCCACCGGTAGCTAAAGTATTAAACTATGCTATTCTTACTCACGAGTCTGCAAAAAAAATATTGGGTGCCAATGCTGATAGTATTATCGCAATTGCTAAAGGAAGCAGGTTATTTAATTCAACTTTATTTTTCGATAAAAAAGCGGAGACCAAATTTGAATTCGAAAAATACAGGACCATTACCAACGCAAGTAATGTGTTGGGAGTAGTAGAAGGCACCGATAAAAAGGACGAGTATGTTTTCGTAACAGGTCATTACGATCACCTTGGTATGAGGAATGGCTTGATCTATTTTGGTGCAGATGATGATGGCAGTGGTACTTGTGCAGTTTTACAAATGGCAGAAGTATTTGCAAAAGCAAAAAAGGAAGGACATGGCCCAAGACGCACAATGGTTTTTATGACCGTTAGTGGTGAAGAAAAAGGCTTACTGGGAAGCGAATATTACGGTAGCAATCCCGTGTATCCTTTAGACAAAACTTCAGTTGACTTAAATATTGACATGATAGGTCGTGTAGATACTGAAAGAAAAAAAGATGACACTCTTAACTATGTATATGTGGTAGGGCATGATAAATTAAGCAGTGAACTTACCCTGATAAATGAAGCAGTAAATGCAAAAAATACCAACCTTACACTGGATTATAAATTTGATGACCCTGCAGATCCGGAGAGAATTTATTTTCGCAGCGATCATTATAATTTTGCCAAAAAAGGCGTGCCTGTTTTGTTCTTTTATGATGGTATGCTGAAAGCTGATTATCATAAACCTACTGACACAGTGGATAAGATCAATTTTAGTCTTTATGAAAAAAGAGCGAGAATGGTTTTTTACACCGCATGGGATATGGCTAACAGGGATAAGATGCTTGTCAGAGACAAACCGATCCCTACTATGACAAAGTAACTGCCAATTGCATTGCCGGAATAATTAAAAGCTATCTTCAAAAGAGATAGCTTTTTTTATTACTTATAGCAATTGTTGTTTTACCTTTCTTAAAACATTTTTTATGCAACATCGCCGTGAATTTTTGCAAAAGTTAGGATTACTCACCGGTGCATTTTCGGCTGGCAATATCTTTAATGAACTGCATGCAGCATCGTTTGATGTAGCCAATAAAAACATCCTCGGTAAAACAGCAGAACAAATAACAACCGATGAAGATTACTGGACGATAATACAGGATGCTTATACTGTAAATCCAAATATCATTAACCTGAATAATGGAGGCGTAAGTCCTGCCCCTCTTGTGGTACAAAATGCATTGGACCGGTATAACAAACTGGCCAATGAAGGCCCCTCTTATTTTATGTGGAGAATACTGGACCAGGGCCGTGAACCTTTAAGAGAAAAGCTGGCATTGCTGGCCGGGGCTTCAGCAGAAGAGATCGCCATTAACCGCAATTCTACTGAAGCCTTGAATACCGTAATTTATGGCCTGCACCTGAAAAGTGGAGATGAAGTGATTGGCACCAAACAGGACTATCCAAACATGATTAATGCATGGAAACAAAGGCAACAAAGGGATGGGATCGTATATAAACAACTCAGTTTTAATTTTCCTATAGAAGATGATGATGCTATTGTAAGTGCATTTGAAAAAGCTATATCGCCTAAAACAAGACTCCTTCATATAACTCATATCATTAACTGGCTCGGCCAGATCATGCCTGTGAGAAAAATTGCTGACATGGCCCATAGCAAAGGAATAGAAGTGCTGGTAGATGGTGCACATTCATTTGGCTTGCTGGATTTTAAAATACCTGACCTTGGTGCCGATTATTTTGGAGCAAGCTTGCATAAATTCCTAAGCGCACCTGTAGGAAGCGGAATGCTTTGGGTTAAGAAAAATAAGATAAGCGAACTATGGCCATTACTCTGTAATGACAAACCAGAAAGCGATGACATAAGAAAGTTTGAATCTCTTGGAACCCGCAGTTTTCCTATTGAACAGGCCATTGGGGAAGCGCTTAATTTTCATAATGCTATCGGTGCTGCACGCAAACAACAACGCATTCATTACCTTAAAAATTACTGGGCTTCTGCTGTAAAGGACAATCCAAAAATAAAGTTACATACTTCATTAAATCCAAAATATTCCTGCGCAATATGTGGTGTTACCATACAAGGAATGACGCCGGCGGAACTTGATAGCGCATTATTTACAAAATATAAAATACATACGGTGGGTATCGTATGGGAAAATATAAGTTGTGTTCGCATCACCCCACATGTTTACACCCGCATCAGTGACCTGGACAAATTGATCAAAGCTTTGAAAGAGATTGCCGCCTGACATTCATAGCCACAATAATTCTATCTTGCAGGTCTAATTTCAAGCATGAAAAAAATTGTATTAGGCCTATTGCTTTCAATAGCCTCTGTAACTTTTTATGGGCAATCGCTGGGTGAAAAAATAAAAGCTGCAAGCTTGCAGCTTACCCAACTGGATATTCAAAAAAAACAGGTTGCCGAACTTTTAGAAGCTTATAAACTTGAGAAGATCCAGGCTGACTTAATACAAATAGGCCTGCCAGCAGTGCGGCCCGGCGAGCAATTGATACAACATGCAGCCTATACTCTTTCTTATGTAGAAAAATATGAGCAGGCACGCTGGGTAGCCCACATTATTTCTCCAGACATTTTAAATGGCGTTATCACGAGGACAAACGACTTCAGGGCCGATAGCCTGGTAAGCACCGGCAGCGCAGATGAAGCAGATTACTTTACGAAAATAAAAAAGGCCGATGGAAGTTTTAGCTATGATGCATTTGGATACGATCGTGGCCACCTGGCACCTTCCGCTGATTTTCGCTGGTCTAAAACTGCTCTTTCGGAATCTTATTTTTATTCTAACATGAGCCCACAGGTTGCAGACTTTAATCGTGGTGGCTGGGGAGATTTGGAAGATGCCATACGGGCTTATGTTTATACACATCCAGGTTCCCAATTATATGTTGTTACAGGGCCGTTATTAAATGACAGCTTACTGCGAATTGAAAGAGGAATTCATAAAGTAGCCATACCCAAACAATTCTGGAAAGTAGCACTGGACCTTGAATCAAAAAAAGCCATTGGTTTTTTAATGCCCAATATAGCAATTGAAAAGCCTTTAGCAAGCTATGCAGTTGATATCAAAACCATAGAAGCAATAACCAACCTGGATTTTTTCAATAAACTACCGGTTGCTTTACAAGAAGTATTAGAAAATCAGCATGACGCAACTTACTGGCTGCCTGAAAAAAATCTTGCAGATGCAGAACCAATGAGCCAGGAGTTAATGCCCCGCAATTATTTTAACAGCATCATTGCTAAAAACTATGTAAATAAAAATGACGAGATACATGTGTGTGGCACCGTAGTAGGAGCAAGGATAAGTAAAGCTGGTAACGTCCTCATAAACCTTGACAAGCAGTTTCCGAACCAGGTGTTTACAGTATTTGTAAAGAAAGAAGATATTGTAAATTTTAATTTCAATCTTATTGAAGTAATGAAAGGAAAAACAATTTGTGTAAAAGGGAAAGTTTTAAACACTAATGGTACACCTACCATGTATGTGAGTTCGCAAACGGAACTAATTATCCAGGAAGCGAAGTAAATATTGGGTTTACCTAAGACAGCAATTAAAATTTATGTTCAAGGTATAGAGGAAGCATTGCCCTCCAGGTTGGCCAATCATGTTTCCAGCTTTCATCCCAAACATCAAGTTCATGCTGTATGTATTTATCATAGAGCACTTTTGAAAAGTTTCGTGAAGCCTGTGGATCTTCATAATCTCCACTACCGGTAAGTATGTGTATATGGTTACTCTTGCGAATATTTTTTAAATACCCTTCATCTGTAAGATTGGGAAGATAATGTATGGGAGAATTGAAATAAACTTGCTCGTCATAAAAGCTCTTGGTATACTCGGTAAGATCATACACACCGCTCATTGCAATTACACCGTCTATTAAATCCGGACGTTTTAAAAATAAATTCATGCTGTGCAAAGCACCGAAAGAAGCGCCGCATGTTATAATAGGTGTTTCATTAGATGTATGCGTTTTTATAAAAGGAACTACTTCATTAAAAACATAATCATTAAACTGGTTTTGCCTGATTGCCTTGTGCTCACCGGCCATTTCTTTATTTAGCCAGCTTTCATTGTTAATACTGTTTATGGAAAATATTCTCACTTTACCACTATTGATATACGGCGCTAAAGTTTCCATAAGCTGGAAGCGCTCATACTCCAGGTAATCTGCTGCTGCAGTAGGAACCAGCAATAATGCAAAGCCGTAGTCTCCATAGGCTGCGATAGGCATGTCTGTGGCCAGTGCCGGGCTATACCAGCTAAATAATTCTCTATTCATTTTTAATAGTATTAAGTGGTAAAACTAAAACACTACGATTCATAATTTATCACTCTTAATTCATATTTCGGTAGCTATCGGGATTACCGTCCAAACTCCTCATTCCAATACTCCTTCCGTAATTTCTGTCCATAGCTCACGATAAGACTTAGCCGCATAGCTGCTGCGTGCAAATCCTTCAATAGGCATGCGGTGAACACCCATTTTTTCCACATCAGATAAATAGGGAATATAATTCTGGAAAAATTTCTTGTCTTTATAAAGCTGCTCCATTATTTCATTATGCATGTTTTTCCGCAGATCTGTCATGGTAAAGAAACACATCATCTTATTACTGTCAAGTTCTTTTTCTTTGAAATAATCTTTTACCATATTATAAGTGCGAACGCTTAATGTCGTTGGGATGATGGGCATAAGTACAATATCAGCGGCATTGAAAATATTTTCACTCAAAGCTGAAAATCCTGGTGGGCAATCAATAAAGACAAAATCATATTCACCGTCAAATTGTTTCAGAACTGACTTAAGCCTGGTTTTACTTCCTTTCATTTCTTCAATCATAATATCATGACTTTTGGCTGAGCCATCTGCCGGTATCAAGTCCAGGTTTTCATAATCTGTAGCTAGTATAACGTTCTCAAGATTTGCATCTTTACTTACCATTTTTTTTATCCCTGGCTGAACTTTTGGTTTCGCCTTAAAATAAAATGAAGTGGACCCCTGTGGGTCAATGTCCCAGAGCAAGGTTTTATATCCATCTTTTGCAGCCAGGTAAGCAAAATTTACACAGGAAGCAGTTTTACCTACCCCGCCTTTAAGATTGTATAATGCTATTATGATCATAGTAACTTGTTTTATATACTTGTTTTTGCAGGAAAGGAAAGATAGTAATTTATTTTTTCATATTTCCTGTCGCAGGAGTTTCTTTAAATGGATGGGATTTCTTAAAAGAAAACAGCCATATTCTCTATGGCTGTTGTTTTATAAAAATTAGTCTCCAGGGCAACTTATACTCTTTTCCTTATTTTTAAATAGTCCAGGTAGTAAAGTATCTTAATCGACAAATTATTGTTTTGCATAGTTCCCAGCGTGTTTCCCAAGTTTTTAAAATACCCATCTGCAGATTCAGTATTCTGAATATTATTTTTCCAAACGATGTACATAAAACTGCCTGTAGCAAACTGCCAGGTATATACCATATCAATATTAAAAAGGTTCACATTATAATTTGAATTTTTATTGAAACTATTATTTTCCGAAAGGCTTCCATCTGGCTGCAGGGTATAATATTGCTGAGATTCTACAGCACTCCAGTAGTGCCTCGCATTTAAGGTAAGGCCCGACTTTGTGCTGAAATTATATTTTATTCCCAGGCCATTTTCTACTGTGTTACGGTTACGCCTGTTAAACACAACTTCATTTCCTTCGAAACCTGCGAAACCAACAGCATTTATTGCCGGTGTGTAAGACACATTTTGAGATACTGACAATTTATTATTGAAACGGTATCGCTGTTCAATGCCGGCATAATAATTCTTGCCTGCAAATAATTTTTTGAATGTTCCAGACAAGTTACCTCCTAAGTAATATTTTTTTGCTGTGTTACTGTATATCCAGAAACCAGTTCCCGTGCTTTGCGAAGTATTAAATACACGGCCTTGCTTTCTTGGCTCGTAAAAATCGTGTCCTACTGAATTATGATATACTTCAATGCCCGCATTCCAAAGGTTTTTAAGTTGGCCATTGATATTCGCATTTACATTTAAACTCTGGTAAGCGCCGTCTTCAAAGCGATGGCTGAGATTATTATTTATATTGAGGTAAAGCCTGTTGTAAAAGCTTTTAGGTTTTATCCATTTATATCCAAGCCACAGGTAATGATCTATATAGTTGTTGTTAAAAAGTATTCCCATATCATTTTTATCAAATCTTATATTAGCCATATCCTGGTTCAAATTAAAATTAAACCGGCCCCCTGTTTTTGCAAATCCCAAGCTATGTGAATATCCCGTGGTATTAGTTCCCGATGCACTCTTATTACTTACCGTTGTTTGTCCATACCAGTTGTAAATATTTTTTTTGTTATAAATATCAAACACGAAGGCTGTTACATTGGCATCATAATCTTTTCCCTCACGCAACACGTTAGTGTTAACCAGTGATACCGAAGAATTATTTTTCAATGTCAGGTCAAAGACTATGATATTATAATTTGTCTGTGGACTGGTTTGCACTTCATGTATTTCTTTGGTAGTAATATCCTGCACTTCAGCATACATAGATTTTGTAATGGCATTAAACAATCCTATCCCAAGTCCTTTTTGGTTTCTGCCCGATATCTTAGTAGCATTTATCAGTTTTGTTTCCGAAGGATTATCCGTAATTTTTTCATTAGGCCCCGGGTTCACATCATACTTATGTATCGGTGCGCCGCCTATTCGCCTTGAATAAAATAAGTTTCCTTTATTGAATAGTTCTGTTCCTTCAGTAAAAAATGCACGGTTCTCATTATACTTTACTTCAAAGGGCGTGAGATTCAAAACTTCCTTATCACTTTGCACTTGACCGAAATCAGGGATCAGTGTCATATCCAAAGTATAGTTCTGGTTTATACCATACTTAACATCCATACCACCATTAACCGAAGCTGTGATTCCATTTGATGCTGCTCCTTTAGCAGGATAATGATTTACATAAGAAGACAAGTAGGGAGAAAAAGCTAGTCTCACTGGAGGTTTAATATCACTGATACCCGTCCATAAACCCTCTTGGTTCACAAAGCCATTGATTGTAGGCACTACCGGGTTCCACATATATTGTTTACCCGCTTTATTTCTTTTACGGCTTATATTCATTCCCCATTCTGTAGTGTTCTTGCTGAATCGCAAAGCACTGTATGGAATTCGCATCTCGAAGGTCCAACCATCTTTCACAATGTGAGCTTTACTATCCCACACTGCATTCCATGATCCGTCTTCGCCGCCGGTATTTGAATATTTTGCATCATATTGTTCTCCCAGTGCAGTTACATAAAACCCGGAAGCGTTGATCTTGTCGTTATAGGTATCGAAAATTATTCCTACAAAATCATTGGCTCCTACTTGGTCTCTGCCTACCAATTCTCTTGACACACTATCGCCTGT
Source organism: Ferruginibacter sp. (assembly GCA_039920245.1). Classification (GTDB taxonomy): domain Bacteria; phylum Bacteroidota; class Bacteroidia; order Chitinophagales; family Chitinophagaceae; genus Ferruginibacter. The sequence continues at coordinate 54,897 of JBDSEE010000120.1, read as the reverse complement.
TTGCTCATGACAATATCCACCTACATAGATGGCATTATTATCATAAAGTACATACACTTCAGTACGATTTGAATTAGCTTCTGCAGTTCCCGCACTTGGGCGCCACTCAACAAAATTATTTGCAACAGGAGCATCTTTCCAGGCAGTTTCATCAAGATTACCATCAAGCTTAATGGTGCCAGTCAGGCGCTGAGCGTTTAACTTTTTTGGGGCGGTTGTTTGTGAAAAAACCGGCAGGTTTGAGCATATAATTATACTCATACCCGTTAAGAGTTTTAAAATCATGGCTATACTTTTTTGGCTATAAAAAATACTTATACGAAAGTAAACGTGGTGCCAACTGAAATGTTACCGCCCATCAAACAAAAAATTTATTTGTTTTTCTTTAACAGATTTTATTAAGGATGAATAAGGCTATAGTTAAGTCTGGCACTGGCTTTCAGCGGATTAAAGTATTTATAAAAAAAGCACTGGCGATTAAACCAGTGCTTTAGATTATTTTAAAATTAGAAAATTTAACTGTTCATGCTTATAAGAAACTCAGCATTATCTTTCGTACCCTTCATATTCTTTAGCAACATATTAATTGCTTCTTCAGGATTCATATCTGCAATATGTTTTCTTAAAACCCACATGCGCTGGAAAGTATCTTTATCCAGCAAAAGATCATCTCTACGAGTAGAAGAAGAAACAATATCGATAGCTGGATAGATACGGCGATTAGAAAGCTTGCGTTCTAATTGCAATTCCATGTTACCTGTTCCTTTGAATTCTTCAAAAATAACTTCATCCATTTTACTACCAGTATCTACAAGAGCTGTTGCTATAATTGTAAGCGACCCACCATTTTCAATTTTGCGTGCAGCGCCAAAAAATTGTTTTGGCTTTTGCATAGCATTCGCTTCCACACCACCACTCAATACTTTTCCTGAAGATGGAGCAACTGTATTATGTGCCCGTGCAAGACGGGTAATTGAATCCAGAAGTATCACCACATCATGACCACATTCTACCAAACGTTTTGCTTTTTGCAAGGCTATCGTACTCACCTTTACATGCTTTTCAGCCGGTTCATCAAAGGTTGATGCAATTACCTCAGCTCTTACACTTCTTTCCATATCAGTAACTTCCTCAGGGCGCTCATCAACAAGCACAATCATCAGGTAGCACTCCGGATGATTTTCGGCAATAGCATTTGCAAGCTCCTTCAGTAACATTGTTTTACCTGTTTTAGGTTGTGCTACGATCAGGCCTCTTTGTCCTTTACCTATTGGCGTAAAAAGATCCATAATCCTGGTACTATAATTATCCCCTTTAGTACATAAATTCAATTTTTCAAATGGAAATAATGGTGTGAGATAATCAAAGGGCACACGATCCCGAACTTCTTCCGGGCTTTTGCCATTAATCGTTTCTACTTTCAATAAAGCAAAATATTTTTCCCCTTCCTTAGGCGGACGAACAGACCCATAAACAGTATCGCCTGTTTTTAACCCGAATAATTTAATTTGAGAAGGAGATACATATATATCATCGGGCGAAGACAGATAATTGTAATCACTACTGCGTAAAAAACCGTATCCATCAGGCATCATTTCCAAAACTCCCTCACCCAGCACTACGCCATCAAATTCAATGTTGAAAACCGGTTGTTCTCTTCTTTGAGGTTTGGGAAAGTTTGGTTGTGAAGACACTTCTTCCATTTCAATTTCCGGCTGTTGTATATCTTCTTCTTGCAGCATTTGAGCAATAGCGGCCGGGATGGTAGTTTGCTCGCTTGTTATGGGCTGAAGTTCTTCCTCCTCATCTATTTGTGATTCCGCTTCAGGCTTATTTTTTTTCAATGGCTTTTTATCTGCCTCTGCCTTTTTTGGACGGGTGGCCATTCCCTCCTTTTTAGGAGCCTCCTGTTTTTCTGCTGGTGCAGTTGCTTCCGCAGCGGAGTCTTTTACAATACGTTTGCGTTTTGGCTTATCAGCATCCTGCCCCTTATTTTCTGTGTTCATAATTACTTGTTTATCCAGGATCTTGTATATTAAATCCTGTTTATTTAATTTTTTTGCGTGGTCAATCTGAAGTGATTCTGCAATATCCACGAGCTCAGGAACGAGCAGATCGTTTAGTTGTGAAATATCGTACATAAAGTCTTAGAAAATGGTTTCCCAATAAAATCCGGTCTGATGTAATAAAAAATTGAAGTTGAAAATTTATCTGATTGGAAATGGTTAATGCTGAAGTAATGTAATTAGGATATGCTTCTCAACCTATTCCACTGCAATAATACGCAGATTTTCATTAATCAAAGCATTTTTTAAGAAAACTTATTAAGTAAATAACATAAAAACCTAGTGTTGGCTTCACATTACAACGTAAGGGCATGTTATGAATTTTTTTTTTGATTACGAGTTCTGACAAATCACTATTTTTTTATTAAGCCATAAAATAAAAAAGGGGCCCTAATAAAAATTAAGCCCCGTTTTAAATCCAATATCCTATGAAAAACCTAATAGGCATAATTCATCTTTTATGCCAACCATATTTCATTGCTGACCTTGAATAAATGTAAAATGAACTGGGAAATTAATTCTACAAACAAAGGAAATAAGTAACTATTTATAATAAAAATCCTGAAAAATTGGGTTGTAAAAACAAGAAATACACAAAATTTTATAACTATTTATTGGCAGGATTTGTGAAATATTTTTAATAAACCATTATATGAACAAAGTTTTAAAAATCAAGATGGGGGAAATAGAAACCCGTGCGTGGTTTGAAGAAATCTTTAACAGACATCATTGTATGTATAAGGTATTTTTTGAGAATGGTTACGAAAATATATTTTTCACAGATGTGGAAACAGGTAAATGGATTGAGGAAGATCTTGGGTTTTCCGAGCTTGCACAAATGATAGGATCAGGTATCCGGCCGTTTATGCGCCAGCCTGTACACGTACCAAAAATGCTAACCTGGCATAAACAACATATGCAGGGCAAATTAGTATCTTTTGGATTTGTTGGATTTCTAAAAGGAAATCACAAGATGTACGAAATATATAACTCAAATAAAAAGTACTTATACACACTGGTAGAAATGGAAAATGAAGAATGGCAGATCATGGGTAACAGCTCAATGAATATTCAAAATTTGGATTCAAAATTTATTCAGCATGTGGTAGAAGTATTGCCGCTTTACTCGCTCATTTGATCTGTTTCAAAAAAGCTTAAAATAAAGCTTGTTCCTTCATCAAGTTTAGATTTAACTTCTACTTCTGCTTTATGGGATTGCAAAATATTAATAGTAGTAGCCAGGCCCAGGCCCATACCATTTCTTTTTGCTGTAAAGTAAGGCTCAAATAATCTCTGCAGATTTTCATCGCTTATACCGCACCCATTGTCTGATATTGTTAACTGAATCTTTCCTGATTCCTTCCTTATTTCAACCGTAAGTTTACCATCCCCTTCTGTCATTGCCTCTACAGCATTTAGTACAATATTAAGTATTGCTATTTTCAGTTTTTCTTCATCAGCCATTATGGTATAATCTTCATCTGGGAAAACTTTCATTAATGAAATTTTCTTCAGCGTAAGCCGGTCTTTTGCCACAGCTAAACTTTCTTCTACTATGTATTGCAAAGAGATTTCTTCAAGCTTAATTGATGCAGGCCGGCTACTATTTAAAAGTTCCGTTATCAGGCTCTCAATACGCTTACTATTCCGTTGTATGATGTCTATGAAAATTCTATTGTCAGATTCCAGAACGTCTGGGGATAACTGTTCAAGAGACAGATTAATATTATTCAAGGGGTTTCTAACCTCATGTGCCAGAACGTGTACAAGCCTGTCTGCAACATTTCTTTTTTCTGTACGCAACATTGCCTTCTCTGCTTTTTTCAGATTAGTTATGTCATGTATTAACCCCTGGTAATAAAACCCATTTTGATTTTTTTCCTGCGATAAAGAAAGTATGCAGTTTCTTAAATTACCCGTTTTAGTTTTCATCAGCACTTCTTTATCTTCTACCTCTTTTGAATACTGCAATTGCGATTGTACTAAGGCAATGTCCTCTTCATTATCAAAGAGTGTAAATAAGTTCAGCTGATGAATTTCCTTATGGCTATATTCAAACAGGCGTGTGCTAGCATCGTTAACATCAACGAAAACAAAATTTTCATCTATTAAAAACACTGCATCGGTTGATCGTTCAAATATCTTTCTAAACTTTCGTTCATTAGCCTTTAATGCCTTTACTGCCCTGGACCGCTCAATGGAATACCTTATACAGCGTTCCATTTTTTCAGTATCCATTTCAGATTTTACCAGGTAATCTACAGCTCCTGCCTGCATAGCCTCAATGTCAATTTTTTGATTACCCTTTCCTGTAAGCAAAATAAAAGGCTCTTCTATTTTTTGGTGAGAAGCTTCTTTTATGAGATCCAATCCTGTGCGGGCACCAAGATGATAATCTACGAAGTAAAGATCATATTGCCGCTTATGTACATGTGCAAGCGCCTCATCATATTTATAACACCAGTCTATCTTGTATTTATTACCTGGTATGCTGCGGATATATTCGCTGGTAATAAAAAAATCATCTTCATCATCATCTATTATCAAAATCTTTAAAGCCCAATCAGTTGCTTGCATATTGCTTAATTTCTATCCACTTAAAAGGTACTGGCAATTTACGTATCTATAAAATCTTGCTAAACCCCATGTTAATTTTCACCAAAGATCTGTTGCTCATCTCTTTCTTCCATAGGAATTTTCCTGATAAAATCATCATATCGCTCATCATCGTTGTTACTATATACACCATAGGCATCGATACTATATCCTATTTTACCATCGTTTGCTTCGATAAGGTAAAGAATACTATTATCTGCAGGATTTGAGTCTCCTTCAAAACGATAGGTGCGAATTATTTTTAGTTCGTTGGGCTGATAATATTTTCCATTCCCGCTACCAAATCCTTTTTCCAGCATTCGAAATTCATTGTCTTGTTTTTTAAGCCTCAGTTTTTCCATAACCGTACTTAGAGTATCCATTTCATCATGAGAAGTATTTGACATAACTTATAATTTTATCTGGTTCTGAAATCGGGGTTACTTCGCTTTATTATCCAAATTTATACCGCTTTTTATGTAATGGTTTTCCCGAAATTTTAATATAGCTGTAAATAAGAAATTAAGAGCACACAACTCCTAAAAGCAGTAAAGGACCATCTTTGATTACACAAATAAAAAAAATGGTAGATCCTAATTTACAGGCGGTAAACCATACTGATGAATTTAAACTGTAGCAATTAATTTTTACCCGCATTGATTGCAGATATAATACAACCTTGTCTGCAATATGATGAAAGAAATTATTGGATCTCAACGCAATAACATTTTTCCTTTCTTACCCTCCTGGTTACAGCTTGGCTATTTATTAAATCACAATACCATCGACGACCCCACTAATAAAATGAGGGGCCTGTATCATTACTAATGCATAGAATAGAAAGTGGCTTTTCCTCGTGTGTAACCAGGCAAGATGCTAACCGTATATATGATTAAGCCTAGTTATTCGATTCTTCAAAACTTTTTATTTTATTATAAAGTGTTTTACGGTCGATCTTTAATATTTCTGCTGCCTTGGTTTTATTAAAATTCACTTCTTTCAGGACATTCATGATGGCTTCGTATTCTGCTTTGCTGGCAGCATCTTTAAGGTCATAGTCTTTTTTAACAAAAATTACGGGTTGTTCCTCGGCTATGGAACCGGGGTGAGGTGTATGAGACAGCGGCGAATCTGATGGATTGGTAATTTCCCAGGGAAGTGTTTTTGCACTGATCTTTCCTTCCTGTGTAAGAAGAACAGCCCTGCGAACTACATTCCTAAACTCCCGTAGGTTTCCAGGCCATGAATAGCTTGTAAACATTTGCATTACTTCATTATCAAAATCATCTATATCCCGGTTTAATTCTGCCTTAGCTTTTTGCAAAAAGAAATTTGCAAACAATGGAATGTCTTTTTTTCTTTCTCTTAGTGGCGGAAGATTAATGGAGAATTCATTGAACCTATGATAAAGATCTTCCCTGAACTTGCCTTTCCTGTAAGCTTCCTGAAGGTTTTCATTTGAGGCTACAATGATGCGAACATCCACCGGCATTTCTTTATTGCCACCAACTCTTTTAAATTTTCGTTCTTGTATCACCCTTAACAGAGATGCCTGAATTTCATAAGAAAGATTTGCTACTTCGTCTAAAAATAAGGTACCTCCATTCGCAAGTTCAAAATGTCCTTCTTTGTCTGTAAGCGCTCCGGTAAATGCTCCTTTCACATGACCAAAAAGTTCGCTACCCGAAAGTTCTTTGGATAGCGTACCGCAATCCATTGCCACAAATGGTTTATCTCTCCGGTCACTAAGGCTATGGATTGTTTTTGCAATAACTTCTTTACCGGTGCCGCTCTCTCCATATAAAATGATGCTGTAATTAGTTGGAGCAACTATTTCTATCTGGTTATACAGATCCTTTGTTGTTCCCGCTTCTCCTACCAGAAACTCATTGTTTATAGTGAGATGTTTTGCACCGGAAAGTTTTGAAGTAATGCCTTTAATATTTGCATTTAATGCGGCATTAGATGCAGAACCACCGTCATTAACACTATTCAGCGCATTATTCAAAACTGTCAGTACTTCATCTGGCACCAATGGCTTTGTTATATAATCATATGCACCCATTTTAATAACATCTACAGCTGTTTTGATATCTGAATATCCTGTGATTATTAATACAATAGTTCGTGGCGAAATAGCTTTAATTTCCTGGAGTACATCCTTGCCTTCTTTATCTCCCAGGCGATAATCGCATATCACGATATCAAAATTTTCTTCTTTAAATTTTAAAATCCCTTTTGCGCCTGAATGTGCCGAGTCAACCTGGTATCCATTACGGGTAAGAAAGCGACTTAAAAGTGTACACATATCCAGATCATCATCTATAATAAGTACCTTTTTCTTCATAATTATTATTTATTTTTTATATGGGTAATTTTTTACTTTTCATTTAAAGTAACATCAGGTACCGGCACTTCTTCAATTTTTATCCATACAGCAAAATCGCTCGGATAAATTTTGCCACCGAAATTACTTGCATACACTTTTGTAAATACTGCTCCAAGGTACAAAATAGCTGAACTATAGTAAACCCAAATCATCATAATCATAACAGATCCTGCTGCCCCGTATATATCTGCAAGATTTGATTTGACCAGGTAATAGCCTATTGCATATTTACCCAGCATAAATAACAATGATGTAATCAGGGCACCGATCATTACATCTTTCCATTTTATTTTTGCATCAGGCAATACTTTAAAAATAGTACCAAATAATAAAGTTGTGATGGCAACAGAGGTAATATTATCCAATATCATCAAAACTTCTTCTCCGGTGCCCAGGAAAATACTTCCTACTTTGGTACTTATAGCCGCAACTAACGCATTAATAAGTAATGAAACGATGAGTACAAAACCGAGACTAATAATTAACGAGAATGAAATAGCTCTGTCTAATAATAATTTCCACCAAACTTTCCGGGTTTTTGTACGCAATCCCCAAATCTTATTTAATGAATCCTGCATTTCACCAAATATACCCGTAGCTCCTATAAACAATATTATTGCACCCAGCGATGTTGCCAATACATTCCCTTTACTTAAATGAATGTTCTGAATAGCGGACTGGACTTCAAGTGCTGCAGAATTCCCTACCAAGTCTTTCATCTGATTATATAATTCGCCTGAGATAGCCACTTTTCCAAACAATAAACCACAGATATATAGAATAATAATAAGCAGAGGAGCCAATGATAATATTGTATAATAGGCCAAAGAAGCACTGTACTTAAGCACATTGTCTGCTATGAATTCTGTAAATACCTGCTTATTAAATCGGAAAAAAGACCAAATTTTTTTTTTCATTCTTAACCAATCAATGCATTGATTGCTATAATTGTACCATGTAACAAATTCCTCACATCACCTGTCATATTTTCCTCAATCAAGATTCCCATCACGTAAAATTTTTTACTTTTTTCATATTTACGGGTAAATATTTTAAAGCGTCTTTTACCTAATAACAAGTAACGAAGATTGTTTAAAGTTTGAAGTTCAATATAATACAGACATTGGACAGGGTATGCTTTTTGTTAAATTTACCCGAATAAAGATATATCTATAATTTATAAATTTATAAAAATGTCGTTGGCAATAAAATTGACTTTTTATAGTTTATGAAAACTAATGAAACAACAAAATCCCACACTTATATAAAAGATGATATTTTGAAAGTCTTAATTATAGATGACGAAACGGATATATGCTATCTGTTAAGTACCCTTTTAAAGCAAAAAAATTTAGAAGCCGAGTACGTAACTACACTATCTAACGCTGCTGTAGCATTGAAGAACGAAACACCAGGAATAATTTTTCTTGATAACCACCTTCCTGATGGACAGGGAATGAACTTTATTCAGTTTATCAAGAGCAACTATCCAACTGTAAAAATTGTTATGATTACTGCACATGACACAGCCGCTGACAGAAACCAGGCAATGAAAGCAGGTGCCGACTATTTTATTGGTAAACCTTTTACCAGGGACGTTATTTATAAAACTGTAGAACAGCTACTAAATTAGATCGCCTCAATAAGTAGAAATATTTCCTCATCCACTTCCTCCTATTTTTAAAAATTCCTTTTTTTGTTTAGTATTAACCACTTGTATCTCTTAAATATAGTGGCATAGTTTATTCATTGAATCTTAGTGGAGAGTGATTGCCATTGAATATGTAAACTATAAATTCCCCCATTCCACATGGAAGTTTTAAACAACAGCGTTTCTGATAAGTTATGCGGACTTCTAAAATTTTTATGCAGTAATAAGGCTGCATTTGAAATTGTAGCAGAAGAAGTTGAAGATTGTAATCTTCGAACAGCTCTATATGGCTTATCAGCAGAAAGCATTCAATATGCAGATGAAATCACTGCGCAACTTAAAACCTACGGTATTCCATACCGGCTTGATACAGATATCCTCATGGATTACTTCGAAAGATTTGAAAATACCAGCCCATCATATATTCCCGGCAAAGGGAATGAGCTTACTAATATTTGCACCAATTCTGAAAACAGCATTATTAATGCTTATAATGATCTTTTAAATGAATACCTACCTCTTGCAAACCTTAGAAATATAATGCTGTACCAGTTAAACGCCTTGAGAATTTCTTTTATGAAAATTAAAATGCTAAATAATGCCCGTTTCGCCTGATAGTAAATTTATCGAGGCTGGGCTTCTCTTTAATTATAGAAGTATGACCGATTACACCAGTATAGAAAATGCATTGGAACATTTACAAAATGAAGGATATACCCACCATTTTATAAAAAAAAATAACTATTTCCATTGCCCGGAAAAAGACTTGAATTTCAAGACTCATGAACTGGAAATAACGGAAGCATATCGCTATGAGAACAGGACCGAGCCAGAAAAAAATGTAGTTCTTTATGCAATAGAAGCAAGTAATTATGGATTAAAAGGTACATTGCTTAATTGATAATAATTTCTTACAATAGAAAAAAGAAATATAGAGATGAACTTTAAGCTGCTTCCTTTTTACATCCAATTTACTATTAAACTTTTGATGCTTACCCTGTTGGTAGTCTTTATTACCTACGGACAAAATGTATTTGTGCCGCTAGCATTTGCCATCTTGCTTTCTATATTATTATTACCTGTTACAAATTTCCTGGAAAATAAATTACGCTTTCCAAAAGCAGGCGCAAACCTTGTATCTATCATCTTTGCCTTATGTGTCATTGGTGGTATAATTTATTTTTTCTCCCACCAGATGGCCAGTTTTTTACAGGATATTCCTTCTATACGCCGGCACCTGCACGCTCATTATAACACACTACAGGAATGGATCCAGCAGAAATTTAATGTAACTGCAAAACAACAGACATCCATGATTGAAACAGCCACCGCTGATGTAAAGAGTGGCTCCGAAGTCCTTGGTGAAACTGTCTTTACTATCACCCGTACTATGATCTACATTATTATGGTAGCCATATACACCTTCCTTATTTTGCATTACAGGCATATGATAAGAAAGTTTTTACTCGCTGTTTTTAATAAGGCGCACGAACCCCAGATACATGAGGTGTTGCAGGAATCAAAGGGCATTGTGCAAAAATACATGCTGGGCCTTATTACTGAAATGGCCATAGTAGCAGTAGCTAATTCCACAGTACTGCTTATTATTGGAGTGAAGTATGCAATCTTTCTCGGAATTTTTACTGCTATCTTAAATATCATTCCATATGTGGGTATACTTACTGGTATTGTTTTCGCTTCTCTTGTAACGCTTACTACTTCTACTCATCTAAGCGATATCGCATGGATCATTCTCAGTTTTGAAATAATACATTTTATTGATAGTAATTTCCTGATGACTCGTATAGTAGGAAGTAAGGTGCAAATAAATGCGCTCGTGACTATTGTGGGAGTAGTGATTGGTGGAACTCTCATCGGTTTGTCTGGAGTATTCCTGGCACTTCCTACTATTGCAATATTAAAAATAATTTTTGACAGGATAGATGATCTTAAACCCTGGGGCATGCTGATGGGAGATGATACTGCCGGCCAAAAAGGAAAACTTGCCAGGAGTATTGAAAGGCTGGCTTCCCGAAAAAGAAAAACGGTAGTGACTACCGTTTCTAACACTCCATCTGATACAATATAGCGAGTAATTCGCCTTTTCTATTTTCTTGACCTGCTTACAAAATATAATATAAGTCCTACAATAAGAGCTACTATTATAATACCACTCCACATACCAGCTTTAAATATGCCTGCGATTGCTTCGCAACTCGTCATACTCACTGTAATAGCTAATAAGATGATAATACTGTAGAAAATGTTTGTTAACTGTTTCATGTTTTTTGATTTAGGTTTATGTGTCAAAATTGTTTGTGCACCAGTTATCATCTATCAAAAGAAAACAACGACTGGTATTTATTTTTTTTTCCAGTTATGCTATCTTTCAAAATCTCTGCCGCAATTAAACTGAAGGTTATACCATTACCACCATAACCTAACGCAAAAAAACTATTCTGCAGTTTTTTATAATTCCCAATAAGTGGCAGTGCATATTTGGTAGTATTAAAAGTTCCGCACCAGGAAAACTCTGGCTTCATTTCGATTGTAGGAAATAATTTTTTAAAGTCCCTGGACAATAACCTGGTTTTTTTCTCCATCAATGCATCTCTTTTTTTAGGATCATAGTACGGCTCATCCCTGCCGCCTACTAATATCCTGTTGTCTTTTGTGCATCGCATATATAAGTATGGATCTGCAGTATTCCATATAACCATTGGCTCCCGTAGCGGGAGCGGATTCTTAATAAATTGTTCGCTACTTAAAGCATAGGTACTTTGTAATTTTACTATTCCTTTTTCAATAAAATCTATGGCTTCATATCCTGTTGCATATACAATAAAGCCAGCATTTACTTTAAAGCCTTCTCCTGCTTCAAAAAGTACTTTGCTTTTTCCATGCTGTATATTTTTTACATTAGTTCTATCATATACTTTTACGCCTTTTACAATGCAGTATTGTAAAAGCTGGTGAGTGAGTTTATATGCATTTGTCTGGGCAGCTGTAGAAGATAATATTGCTGCCTCTGCATGAAATCCGGCATATTTATAAATCTCCCTCCCTTTTAACAGCTTCACCTTTAGCCCAATTTCCTTACGGGCTTCAAATTCTTTTTCCAAAAAGCTAACATCCTTTTTTGTGGCAGAAAAATAGAGACTTTTGCATAGCTCCATTTCATTAAATTTTATTTTTTTACTTATAGCCTGCAGTTTGGCAATCGCTTCCACACCACATTTGTAAGCAAGTGCAGCCTTAAATTGGCCAATAGTTTTATTTAATTTACTCAGGCCCATATCCAATTCATATTGTAATAGCGAAGTACTTGCAGCAGTACTGCCAAGGCCAATAGTACGTCTATCAAAAACAGCACATTCAATTCCTGCTTCCGAGAGAAAATAGGCCGCCAGGGCACCCGATATTCCACCACCAATTATTGCTACATCTACCTCGATATTTTTTTGTAAAACATTGTAGTCAAATGGCAGGCCTGATCTGATCAGCCAGTAAGGATATCCACCTGTTAAGTCCATTAAATATTTTTTTAGGAGTTTCCAAAATGAGCCTGGAAAAATGATATGGAATGAAATCAAATAAACATGCCAGTTAGCCAATTGTTTAACCACATACAGTATTTTTTGAATATTTAAGGCCTTTATTTATTGTTTTGTAGAAATAATTACTCAACTATTTCGTATGGAAATCGGGCAATTACTGAATACATCAGCTTTAGCAATTGGCAGCATTTTAGCAATAACATCTATACACTATTTATAAAATAAAAAAAATTAAAACTATGAGCTCAAGTAAATTATTATCCGGAATATTATTAGGTGCTGCTGCCGGCGCTGTATTAGGCGTATTATTCGCACCAGAAAAAGGAACTGAAACAAGAAAAAAATTAGCCCAAAAAGGTGGCGATTTAAGCGACTCTGTAAAGAACAAGTTTAATGAGCTAGGAGAAGCACTGCAGGAGAAATATGATAACATTCGTGGAGAGGCAAAAGACATAATGGACCAAGGAAAAGATGCAGTTCAATCAGCTGCAGGTGCAACCAAAGGAAACGGCCAGAATTTCAAAGACGAAACAAAGCGTACGTTTGCTTAATACTCACAGCATATCAGTTTTAGAAAAAATAAAGTCCGGGGATAAAACTATCATAATGGATAATCAGCCAAACAATTTTGAATCTTTATTCGAAAAAGCAGGGGACTACCTTGAAACAAGGGTTGAACTGTGGAAATTAAAAGCTACGCAAAAATCATCAGATATAGTTTCGACAATAGCTTCAAAGCTGATCTCGATTTGCTTATTGATGCTATTTGTAATGCTAGTAAATATTGGCATAGCGCTCCTCCTTGGTGAATGGCTTGGAAAGCCCTACTATGGATTTTTAGCTTTGGCTGGTTTTTATCTTATCGCCGGACTTATTTTTTCTGCTTTCAAAAACAAATGGGTTAAAGATCCTGTAACTCATGCTATCATCAAAAAAATTTATAGCTAATGGCCATGCAAATAACAAATTCACATGAACTGGAAGCTGCGATAATTGAGTATGAGAAAAAGCTGGTTATTCAAAAAACTATTGTCGTATCTCAATGGCATGAAACCAAGGAAAGCTTTAAGCCAAAAAATATTTTAAAGAATGCTGTGCACCAAATAGCAGATCCTGAATCTCCACTGGGAATGATAATGAAAGCAGTAGGGGGATTAAGTATGGGATTTCTAACTCAAAAATTACTTTTAGGAAAAGCACACTCATTACCTAAAAAGATATTAGGCACTGCATTAAATTTAACCACTACAGGTACAATATTTAGCCAGGCAGAAAGGCTGAAGGCATATGGTCTTGCTATTTACCACAATCTTATTAAAAAGTCAGAGAGGACAGCTTAGTCATATTCTCATTCACACATCTTCTCCAGCATTTTTTTTCTTCACATAAAAAAATTTATAGCGTGGAACAGACACAAAATTCACAATCAGGAACTGATAGGTCAAAAGATACTTCACTGCCGGGCCGTGAAGAAGAAGTTGTAAATCAACAGGAAGGAAACCATGTTACAAATTCTGATGAGAGCAATGAAACAACTAATGCAGACTCAGTCCCTAAAATGAGTAATGGCGGAAGCCAGCGTTATGATGATTCTCATAACGGCGAAACGGGTGAAAAACGCTACCAGGAAGGAATAGGAAATAATAGTGATACACAGGATCCCCCTGAAATTGGAAAAGAAGATGCAGAGAAAACACAGCAGGAAACTCCCCGAATGAAATAAAAGAATAAAATATATTTATATTTTTAGAAAAAGATCCGGTTATTAAGCCGGTCTTTTTTATGCTGGTATTTTAGACAAGCTGAAGGAATTAAAAATTATTTTTCCCTACTTAAAAAGGTAAGCCAAGCGCAATGTTCAGAATGAGGTTTTCACCACGCCACGGCCCACTGGCGAAGTTGATCTTATCCAATACCCATCGTTGTCCATCGGGCAAGTAAGGTTTTCTCAATGGTATTCCCAGGTCTACTCTAATCAAGATCACAGTTGCATCAAACCTCATTCCCACACCAGTAGCCACAGCCAATTCTTTTATCCATTCTTTACTTAATTGCCCCGCTTTTCCAAAAAGTAACGTATCCTTTGTCCATATATTTCCGGCATCTACAAAAGTTGCGAATGAAATTTTAGGAGTGAAAGGAATCCTTAGCTCGGTATTCACCAAAAATTTATAATCACCCCCGATGATTTGGAAGAAACGTTGATCTGTAGCTGTGGGTTTGTACGTTCCTGGCCCCACACTTCTTACCCTGAAACCACGAATTGAATTGCTTCCGCCAATGATGTATTGCTTTGCAAATGGCAGCAGGTTTGAATTATTATATGGCAATCCAATACCAACTTGTACCCTGTTTGCCCACTCAAGATTGCCGGGAAGTTTTCTTGTATAATGCACATCAAAATCCAGTTTCAGGTATTGAGCGAAAGGGGTTCCAAAAATTTTCTTTTCTCTGAAATGTTTAGCACCGGTTAACAGTCCTGCCACATTCCCGGAAACATCGAGGCTCGTATTGAAATACCATTTTTCTAATGCCTTTGGCCGCATTGTATTATAAGTATAGGAGATAAATGATCCCAGGATTGCTTCATCATATACATTCAATATAATTGCCGGCGTAATTAATGCTTGCTTATAAAATGAATCTGTAACCTGTGATGCATTCAGGTAACTGATAGAAACCGGGGATACATTATACTGTTCCCTGTAAGTTGGTTTCCAACTGTACTCATGCTGAAAACGGAAAAAGTTTTTTGTATACAGTAAGTCTTTTCTAAACCACTCATAACCTGCGGTCATACTGGTATTGGGAGGGTAAAAATTATTTTCTTTTATATGAAAAAAAGGAACCACATACCGGGGAAATTTCAGGGTTGCTTCAGCGCCGAGGCGATAGTTGTTATTTTTTAGTGAGTCAGCATAAGAAGTTTCAAATCCGCCATAAACCTTTAAACTCATTTGCTCTGCACCTTTAAACGTATTCCTATTTCTTATGGAAACGCTTGCCTGGCTACCTAGATAGCTATTCTCTTTTGTGAATGCATCTACTTGCGCCTGTATTGATTTTTTCTTGGCCGGTGTGAGATAATAATATACATCCATAACATGGCTGGTATCTGTTGCAGGCAAAGGTTCAAAACGATTCTTAACGAACTTGAAAGTATTGAGATTTATAAATCTGTTAAGGGTTGAATTCTGAGACCGGCTGCTATAAACAGATCCTGGCCTGTAAGTAATTGTTGTGGCAAATAACCTACTCTTGAATTTATGAATGGTATCTTTAATTAAGAGGCCCTCATAATATTCAGCGCCATACCGGCTAGTGTCTAACTGGGTAGATGTAAGTGTATAATTTGGAAAAACAACAATGCTATTTATACGGTAGGCGTGTTTTGCTTCCGGCGGCGTGGTTGTTTTGATATTCAGGAACAAGTCTACCTTTCGGCCCCCAATGGTACTATCAGCGTAAGCCATTAAATAATCAGGGTTGAAAAAATAATAGCCCTTTGTTTTTAAAAATAGATCCAGCCGGTCTCTTTCAGCCGTTATATCACTCAACCTGTAAGGGTTACCTTTTTTCAAAACGCTCCTGGCCTGTGTGCTTTGTAATATTTTCATTAACTGGGAACTATCATTTACCCATTTAATTTCATTAAGATAATATTGAGGCTGCACTTTTGCCGTATACACTGCTTTTGTGAAATAACTATAATCTGTAGTATCACCAGAAACGGTGCTGTGAAAATATCCCAGGTTTTCCAGTAATGCCTGCATATTCTCTGCAGTTGCAGCAGCATTCACACGACTGCTTAGCACAGGTGCTTCACCTAATTTATTTCTTAAAAATCTTCTTAGGCCCCGGTCATGTTCAGGCTCACCCAATTTAAAATACCACCAGACTTTCCATGGCTGACCCAGCAGAAATTTATTTGCTCTCGGCTTGGCAGCAAGTGCTATGGTGTTTCTTAGCTGCCGGGATTTTGTTTTTACCTCTGTGCTCTTTTCTACATGCACTGTTGCACCACGATATAATCTTTCGCCCGGCGGCAGATATTTCTGAACACTGCACGAAACCATGCACAGCATTGAAAACAATATTATGATCCCATATCTTTTCATCAACATTTTATTTTTTTCTCCTGAACAGTTCATGGAATTTGTCATAGTCCATAGTAACTATGAATGAAATACCGGTTTCCACCACATATCCATCTAACAAGACTTCAAACTGATTTTTTCTATAGGCTCTTATCATATATCGGCCATCCTTGGTAAGTTTATAAGCAACAGCAACATCTGGCATAAAGCTATTACTATTTGTACCTGCTTTTCTTGCAGGATCCTGTCCTTCAACCCCAAAGTTTGTACCCACACTAATAACAAGTCTGTCATCAAGGAAAGATTTGCTTAAGGTAACGTTTAGATCCGTACGCTGTGCATTTCCACCATTACTGAAATCACGATAAGTATTTAAATTCAGGTCTACATCTATTCCTTTAAAAAGATTGGCGGCAATTTCATTTAATGCAGCTGACAAAAACTCGCTTACACTTTGCCGGGCAAGGTCAGAGAAATCGCTTCCGTTTCCTTTAAAAAAGTCGCTGCTTTGTTCACCTACAAAACGGCCTAAAAGCAACAAAGAAAATACCTGCTTATTTGTTGCTGCCTGGTCACTCCTCAACTGGGCAAGCTTGTTTTCTATAGTAGTTCTCAGGTCACCGGTGAGCAGGTTGCTTTCTTCAGGCAACTCAATATTAAAATTAATATCCGGCCTGCTAAGCTCGCCAGTTAAATATAAAATAACCCTGAAGGGAATTTTCTGGTTAAAGGAGTTGGCAAGTCTTGGACTCACATCGGTTACTTCATTGCTTAATAGATCACGGGAAGAAGTTAGCGCTGTGTATTCAGCAGTAATATTTACTCTTGCATTCATAGGTGCGCCAGCAAATGAAATACTGCTACCTTTCATCAATTTAAATTTTCGTTGCAGGAACTGGTAGTTTAATTCATAGGTTCCCTTATCCAGCTCATAATTTCCTGCCAGTACAAGATTACCACCGGGATCAACGCCTGCATTTAATTGTGCATCACCCTGTGCTACCACTTTATCTCCAGTAGCAGGATCTACTATAATTGTAAACGTAGAATTCTTATGTACCTCGATATTAAAATTATAATTGAGGTACCGTGCAAAATTTACTGCCTGGTCTGCTACAGGTTGAAATGCAGTTTTAGGCGGGTCTATCGCAAAGGTATCCCTGTCAATAAAACGCACCACTGCTTTTGCTGCATCTTTATTAAAACTTTGTTCTGGTATTACAATCGTTATTTTGCTTCCATCATTCACTAATACGTTTCCATCCAGGTTTGGAGAAATTGAATTTCCGGTTATCCTCATATCTGCATCTACAGCAGCATAACCATATATCTCGTTGTTGATGGCATTTGGTGTATTTATTACAATGAAATTTTTAGCATTTACATCAAGGTTCAGGTCATACTCATTTAAAGAAAGTGCGGTAATTTTTCCATTAAGCTTTGCCTCATGAGATAATGAATCCAGGATAATAAAATTATCAAAACTGATATCGGGGTAATTTAGGTTGATGTGCTGCTGGTTTAATCGCAATACAGAACCATACTCTGATAAAGTAAAACGGGCAGTATCAAAATTCAATTGACCCTGCCAATGTGGTTCTGAGAACTTGCCATTCAATACAATATTACCATTGATAGAACCTGAAGCATCTTGTATTAAACCCGCTGTAAAACTCTGGAGGGTCTTAAGGTTCATCTTTCGCATATTTATATTTGCCCGAAAATCTTCAGCCGGATTATTTAGAAAATAATCACCCGTTGCTTCTACATCGTTCCCATTTCCGGTAAGGGTTATACTACCTGTAATTGTATTTTCAGATTTCTTCTGTAATAGTGCTTTTATATTTCCAATAGGTTGTTGGTTAATAGCAAAGTTTGTAATTTCTGCATTTCCTGTAAATGCCGGTATGCTCTTATCTAATTCATCCACGACTAATGTGGCATCCATGATGCCGCTTGTGTATAGAGTATCATTACTTATCAATGCACTTAAACTTTTCAGGTTGAAGTTATCTATCTTAACATCTATAGGGCTATTGGGCACTTGCTGCCGGCTATTGATAGTAATACTTGCAGTGTCACTATTCATCCTGAAATTGTTTACCAGCCAACCACGTGGAGAATAACTTATCAAGTTATCCGGCGCTACGTTCCATCGTTCATAGTTCAATAATAAATTATCATTTAGCCTGAAGTTGTATTCATCTCCTTTAATTGCAACTGATGCATTTGCCCCAAACCAATCTACTCCTTTATTATCCTGTGTTAATGCATTTATAGCAAGACTATCATGCGCTGCATATCCTTTAACCGAATTCCCATAAAAGGTGTACTTAGAAAAACTTAACGTGTCCAATTTTAAATCGTAATTCAATTTTTCATTCCTGGATGCAACATTTATTCTTCCTGATCGTAAAATGTAATCGCCATAAAAAACATAAGGCAGCGAAGCTGTAAAATTCAATGCACTATCCTGCAATGCTGATGAATAACTTCCCTTGATATTTATATCCTTATAATCGTACAAACCAGGTACAACATACAATACAATGGGGTGGCGTTGAATATTGGCCTCGAAAGTTAACTGCTGATCCGGAATAGTAACGGGTTTTGTATTTGAGAATTTATAATAATTATTAATGTATTGTGCCAGCGATGTGCCTACCTTATCATAATCAAATGCACCATTTGCATGAATTTCAGCAAACGGAGCTGTGAACCTGATATCATCAATTCCTGCACTGCTTGTACCCACAAGCACCATGCTATCCAAGAATGATTTTTCTGTGCCTAACTGAAGGAATGTGCTGTCGATGATTACATGCAGATCAAGGTTTCTTGGCCTCGTATCATTCATTTTTATGTCTGCAGTAAAAGATGCATTCAAAGTGTCTGAGTAAAAATGCAATGCCTGTAGCTGTACTGTATCAATTCTTACCTTAGCATCTACTGTAGGATATTCACCTTGTACATTTGCCAGCAAATTATATTTCATGCGAAGATTATCATCATTTACTTTTCCTTCGCTATTAATAATTCCGTTTTTAAAGCTGGAAGTAAATAAAATATCATGGTATGTATAGCCTTTGTATGTCAATGCATCCAGGTTTCCATTAATATCCGATACCATAGTTTTATAATTGAATCCCCTGCCTTTTGCATTTACATGACCGCTCACTAATCCAAGTATACTATCCTGTCTTATCAGCCTTCCTACATTAAAGCCTGCGAGATTCATATCAAGATCGTATTTTACCAGCTCAGGGTTTTTATAATTATTCAGGTAGCCTTTTACATTTGCCTTGCCATAACTTGTATTTAACCTGGTGTTCAACGTTACGCTGTTATCCGTTGCTTTTATAGTACCGGTTGCCTTAATATTTTCCGGGAGGTTTATTTGCGAAGGAATTGATCCGGGAGGCAAAAATGCCATGATAAAATTCTTATTGATATCTGCCGACCTGATATCCAAATCGTAGGTAAGTAATGCAGGATTTGAAATATTATGTAAAGCAATCCTGCCATTGAATGATGCACCTTGGGCCGATGTTTTTACATCAGCAACAACGTTATTCGAGTTGCCGGTTATATGACCACTTAATGAAAATACGGAAGGGATCTTTTGCATGGCAGCTGCATTTCCTGCCGGTATAAACTTGAGCAGGTCAGATTTTGTTATCCTGCTTTTCTCAATAATAAGATCGTAAGAAAAGAAACGGGGTTCTGAAACATTGTATAGATTTCCGTGGGCACTCAGGCTGCTACCTGTAAGGCCGCTTAGTTGCAGGTATGGCAAATAAATATGTTCAAGATTTCCTCTTAGTTCTGTGTTGATATGAAGACTAAGGTTTGCAAATTTTGAAGGTGGAAAACTGGATCTTATGGATGGCATCACCTGGTACAGGTCATTAAATGCAATTACACTATTACTTATGGTGGCTGCTACAATACTGTTTTTTGTTCTTAATGCTTTGGTTGCAGATGCCGTATCAAAAGTTAATTCAATTTTATCACGCAACAGGGTCTGGGGAGTTTTAAAATATAATTCGGTAGCAGTAAGTTGAGTAGGAGTTTGTAAATAATTTACATGCAGGCTGTCTACACTAAAGCCATTTTTTTCTTTAAAGGAAAAATTACGTACCGTACCTTTCAAAGTATCGTAACTGTAGAGAAAAGATTGAATATCCGTATTTACATTTTGCAGATCGATATGAAATGCATCGAAGCCACCCTTCTTGGGTTCATTAATATCATCAAACGCAATTTCATTCTGTCGCATATTTAATTGGCCAAGTTTAATAAGCCATGGCTGACTAACAACCGTATCTGTTTTATTATTTTTTGCAGTGACGGGCAGCGCCAGCTTTATTATTGAACTATCAAGTACTGCACTATCTGCAATAGCAATGGACTGACCCAAACTAAAAATGACATTACTAAATCCAAGGTGGTTGATGTTGTTTCCATAATCCATTCCATTTACAGAATTGCTTACAGAAACATTTACATCCTGCAGGTTAAATTTCTTTGCCGTAATAAACAAGGCATAAGCCGGTAAGGTCATCGAATCTGGAGGAGCAATTACAGTTGTGTCTGGAATAATTTCCTTGTATGAATTCATTTTGAAATTTATACCCTTTGCATAAAAATCACTCAGGCCAAATTGAACACGATCGGGTTGAAATCTTGTGAGCGTTGCATTAAGCACTTTTATACTTGCTTTGAAATTTGTTCCTACTTTTTCGTCAGAAAAATGCAAGGCAACATTATCAAAGACCAAGTGATTTAATGTAAGTTTTAGAGCAGCTGTATCAGGAATTGATGTAGTCGACTTATTTCCCGTGAATGCATCCAACACAAATCTATAATTGAAAGAAGTATCATTTTCACCCCGATTAACTTTCAACAAAATATTTTTAAAATATAACTTCTCAATGTCTGTGTAACCAAACATAAGTTTGATCATATCAAGATCGGCAGAAATTTCTTCACCATAAGCAAGGGTATCTTTTTGCTGATCTTCAATATAAACTCCTTTTATCTTTAGCCATTGAGGAAGGCTGTAATCAACACTGCCAATCGCCACCTTTGTATGCAGTTTTTCCTGCAAAAAACTTTGAACCTTATTTCTAACTACTCTTTTACCAACAGGGAGATTTATAAAAATATATGCAAGGAGTACAAGCATGAAAACGCATAACAGGATGTATAAAAACACCCTTCCGGTCTTGCGTAAAATAAGCTTCGTATTTGCCATGAAAATGAATCCCTGTGAATTGCTCAATGATTAATATTCAACAGGTTGTGTAATAATAAGAAATTTTTATGCCTTTTTTAGCCCTTACTGCACATAGCTTCCAGGCTTTCAAAATATTAGACCCGGAAATTGAATGTGGACATAATTCCACAGTGTCAGGCATTTAGCTTTTTCAGGCAGTTATTGATGCTAACTCCAGGACCCAGGATACCCTTAAAAATATCAGGTCTTTTTTTGATAATTTTTGCTGCATTATGTATGGTAAATTGCTGAGGGGAAAGTCCTTCTTTTATATCTTTCCAGGCCAACGGCATTGAAACAGTTGCACCCGGTTTTGGCCTCACGCTATAAACTGAAGATATGGTTTGCCCGCTCCTGTTTTGTAGAAAATCTAAATAGATTTTATCATTACCACGCTTCTTTAAATTTCTAACAACTGTGGTGAAAGAAGAAAGTTCTTCACTTACGATCATGCATAAAATCTGTGCAAAATTCTTTACTTCTTCATATTCATATTTGTGTGCCATCGGAACATAAATATGTAAGCCGGTTGCGCCCGAAGTTTTACAAAATGATTTCACACCAGCCTTGTCTAAATATTTTTTAAATACTAAAGCAGACTCAATTACCTGGTCAAAAGTATTTTCATCAGAAGGATCAATATCAATAATCATGTAATCTGGTTTGCCAGGATATTTAATCGTGCTATGCCATGGATTAAGTTCTATACAACCAAGATTATTTAAATATGCAAGAGTTGCTTTATCATTACAAATGATATAGTCAATTATTTTATCAGCTGATCCTGATTGCACAGGAAATGATTTTACAAATTCAGGTGCTTTTTCTCCTGCATCTTTATGAAAGAATCCATTGTCAATTATTCCGTTCGGATTTCGCTTTAATGACTGCGGCCTGTTTTTCAAAAATGGTAAAATATATGAAGCAATCTCCTGGTAATATTCCACCAGCATTTTTTTTGTAATCCCTTCTTCAGGCCAATATAATTTGCCCGGATTGGAAACAGGTACTTTTATTTTCCCTTGCGTAATGATTAATTCAGATGATGGCTCTTTCTTTAGCTTAACGGGCTTTTGCTTTTCCATGTCAGTTTCTTTTATGGGTTTATCATTTCTTAATTGCAAAAAAACAGGGTGCCTTAATTTTTCATCTTTTGTCCAATCAGTGAATTTAACTTCGCAAACCAACTCCGGTTTTACCCAGCTGATGTATTGACTGCCTGGAATTTTTTCGGTGAATGGAGACTGCTTGATAATTCTTTTCTGCATCAACCCATGAAGGTCTGCAAGTGTCTTTTCATTATAGCCAGTTCCTGCATTGCCGGCATAAACCAATTTACCCTTTTTCATCATGCCCAATACAAGCGACCCAAAATATTCCCTCGATCCGCCTGGCTCAGTATAACCTGCTATAATTACATCTGCAGTTTTATGGTTTTTTATTTTTAACCAATCATTTGACCTTGCACCCGGATGATATTCACTGTCAGCTTTTTTAGCCATTATTCCTTCCAGGTTTTTTTCCGCAGCCGCATCAAAAAAGATTTTACCGTTTCCCGTTACATGATCTGAGTATTTGATTACTTCATTTTTCTTCAGTAATTTTTCTAAGAGGGCCTTACGTTCAATTAATGGGATATGGTACAAATCATTTCCGTCCAGCGACAATAGATCAAATACATTATAGATCAGGGGAAAATGGGTGTTTGATTCATAATCCTGTATTTTCTGAAAATCAGGAAAACCTTCTTCATTTAGCACAACGATTTCTCCATCTAAAACAGCATCATGTTTTATTTTTTTTAAATCATTTATTATAAGAGGGAACTTGCCAGAAAAATCATTGCCATTGCGTGAATAGAGTTTTACGGCATTATTATTTATTTCACTTATGGCTCGATAACCATCCCATTTTATTTCATATATCCATTCTTCATTATCAAATGGCTTGTCCGTTTCTTTGGCAAGCATTGGTTTAATATATGATGTAAGTTTCCGACTAGATTTTACTGCTGTGAAGAAGCTTTTTTTTTTGCAGGTTTCTTATTTTCAGCAAGCCATTTATTTATGGGAGAACTGGCGGGAGTTTCTTCTTCACTATTATATTCATCCTGCACGGCGAATGCATCGTTATGTTTTATCAGTAACCAGGAATTATCTCCTGCCTTATTGTTCTTTAGTTTTACAAGGGCAAACTCGCCTTTTAGCTTTTTACCTTTCAATACAAATTTCAGGCTGCCTGCTTTCAGACCGGCTTTCAATAATTTTTCATCATCTGCTTTAGCATCGTCTGTTAATGCCGTATAACTTCCTTTGTCCCAAATCTCCACGATGCCTGCGCCGTAATTGCCTTCAGGAATAATGCCTGTAAAATCTTTATAATCGTATGGATGATCCTCTACCATCATGGCGAGCCGCTTATCAGCAGGATTTAAAGAGGGACCTTTTGGTACCGCCCAACTTTTAAGAACCCCATCCATCTCTAACCTGAAATCATAATGCAGGTGCGAAGCTTTGTGCCTTTGCACAACAAAAGAAAGTTTTTTTGTCGCAACTTTCTTAACCGAAGATGGCTCCGGGGTAACTTTAAAATTTCTTTTTTCTTTATACTTTGCCAGGCTCATGATCAGGATGCTTTTTTACGCTTTGTTGTAAGACTTGCTTTTAATTGTTCCATAAGATCCTGCGTTTTGCTGTGCACAACCTTTAAAGTAGGCGTTGCAATTTTTTTACCTTTCGATTTTGCCTGTATCAGTTTCAACAGCGCTTCGGTATAGGTATCTTTATATTTTGAAATATCAAATTTCGCTGTCAGTTGATCAATAAGGCTTACAGCCATTTTTAATTCTGCAGGTTTCACTTCCGTCTTTTTGGGAAGTTCCAGATCTTTTGTTTCCCGTATCTCTTCCTCAAATCTTATCCTGTTAAGAACTATTGCATCGCCCGACGCTCTTAATATCGCCAGGTTCTCTCTGTTTCTCATTACAAAACTTGCCACGCCGGCTTTTTTTGTTTTTATCAATGCTTCCCTCAATAATGCATACGGCCTCATTCCGGATTTGTCGGGAGCCAGGTAATAAGGTGTTTCATAGTACATACTGTCAATCTCTGATTCATTTACAAAATCACTTATTTCTATCAGCTTTGTTTTTACGGCATTTGCTTTTTCAAAATCCTTGTCATCCAGCACTACATACTTGCTGCCGATCATGTATCCCTTTACAATATTTTCAAATTTTACTTCCTGGCCTGTCTTTTCATTTACCCTTTTAAATTTTATATTGCTGTGATCTTTTTTGTCCAGCATATCCAGGTCAAGATTGCTTGATTCTGTAGCGCTATAAAGTTTGACGGGTATATTAACCAGTCCAAAACCTATTGCACCTGTCCATAATGGTCTCATAATATTTTATTTAAGCTGCATATTGTAATTCATATTGCAGTTTTTTCAAGAGCGGTTTTAAAAGATCTCCTTCTATAAACGGTGTGGTTCCATCTGCTTCACGCATGATGGTCCAATCTTCATTTTCATCCATACAAATCGTACATGCATATCTGCCATTCATTTCTACGGGATAAATATTGCCCTTACAATATTCTTCTGCTGTTATTAAGATATCGATATCTGCTCCCCGGTAGTTTAATGTTATTTCTATGTTTTCCATGCTGTTAATGGTTAGTGTTTTTCTAATATTTTCATGATAATTTTTTCTTCCGAAGTAAGGCCGGTCTTTTCTTGAGTAGTCTCAATTTCATCCAATTGATTAAAATATTTTTTCAGGTCCCCAGTCTCGTATAAATTCATCAGGCTTGGATGCACATAATATTTTTTACAAACTGTTCGGGTGTTTCCCAGGTTTTTTGCCACGCTATCCAATGCTTCCACCATTATTTTTTTTGCGCCTGTTTCTGTTTCTGCAAATCCTTTTTCTTTTAAAGCTAAAAATGCATGAACGGTGCCAGCCCAAGTTCTAAAATCCTTTGCAGTGAAATTCTCCTCACATATATTTTTAATGTATTCATTTACCATACCAGAATCCACCGCATGCTTTTCGCCGTTTTCATCTATATATTGAAATAATTCTTTTCCTGGTATCTCCCGGCATTTGTTTACGATATTAGCCAGTCTTTTACTTTTGAGTTCAATGCTATGTTGCACGCCCTTCTTGCCTTTGAAAGAAAATTGAATAGCGGTGCCGTTAACAGCAACATGCTTGTTTTTCAAAGTCGTGAGCCCGAAGGAACCGTATAATTTTTCATAAACATTATTTCCTACTCTTATATTGGTTCGTTCCATCAGCGAAACAATAGCAGCCATAATCTTGTCCTGTGGCATATCCTGGAGCGAAAGATCTTTTTCCAGTTGTGTACGGATAGCTGGCAACAAAGTGCCGAACTTCTGCATTCTAAAAAATTTTGTATGACTCCGTAATGCATTCCATGAAGGATGATACCGGTATTGTTTTCTTTTTTTAATATCCAAACCAGTCGCCTGCAAATGACCATTTTCTTTTTTACATATCCACACAGCCTCCCATGCCGGAGGCAATACAAGGCTTTTTATACGGGCAAGGGTCGCTTCATCGGTTACTTTATTTTCGCCATCAAAATATGTGAAGCCGCTCCACTTTTTTTCACGGGTAATTCCGGGATCGCCATCATTAACATAAACAAGTTTTATTGCCCTGGCTGTTTTTTCAGGATCATCCACAATTTTCTCTATTGCTTTTGGTGACAGGCTTTCTACTATTTCGGTTGTTGTCATATTACAAGTTTATTATTGCGCCAGCTTTTTAAAAACTTTTCTTTTTTGTATAGAAAGTTCTATGCCTTATTTATTTGCGCAACCTAAAATGAACAAATGATTAATAATCATTCCTAAAGCAGCGAAACCTGGAATAAATAACTCTTGGAAAAATATAACAGGCATCCTATCCTTAATAAAACCTCACTTCCATTTTCCTGAAATCATCATCTTTTGAATCTTATTTTCTTTTTAATTGCCCGAAACGTGAACTGGTATTGGCTTTTAACTATTCATAATACACAGCATGAGGAAAAGCTTCTACAAAGAATCAAAAAAACTTTATAAAAACTCATCAAAAGAATTGGTACATGCTTTGAATTTTAATCTGTAATTAAAAACACGCCTTATGCAACACTTCGACGAAAACCTGGGATTCCTTAAATCAAAAATTGATGATATTAAAGTAGCATTGTTTAAATCAGAAATCAACTCTGAGTTACAACTACCAAATAATATAATTCAAACATTAAAGGTGGATGATGAAGGAAATATTTGGTTCCTGACTTCATGCACAGGTGATTACAAACAACAGATCGATAAATCGTTTTACGCTTATCTTGATTACTACAAAAAAGGGACTGATTGTCGTTTGCAACTGGGAGGACGAGCTGTAATTATTGAAGACGAAGAAGACAAGTTTTTGGATATGAGTAACTATAGCAAGAGTACCGCTAACAGGTTAGTATTGGTAAAGATGAAAATTATGCAGGCTGAGTACTTTGAGAATAAACCTGTTGAAACTATGGGATTGAAGAACAAGATCCTGTATGCTTTTAACAATCTCTTTTTCGCACCTGCACATAGGATATATGACTTCAACTAATCATTCATCATATAATTAAACTATCGCCTGGACCTACGAATCATTAGATAAACCAATGGAAAAAATAGATATATAATCCCCTCTCTTGAGGGGATTTGCTTTTAGCGGCTCTTAAATTTTTGAATGGCATCTTTTGAAAAACTACTCAGGATAAGTTTACCGCTGATGGCTGCCCGCTCATGAAGCAGGGAATCCCAATGATCTGTATCCTTCCAGAAAATTTTCTTCAGCGCTGCCATTGCCAATGGATTGGAATGTGCAAGAGTGTCGGCCAGGCGCTGAACCGACTCATCCATATTTTCAATTGATTCATGCACTTCAGCAAACATTCCTTTTTTGCGTGCCCAGTCACTATTGCGCCACATATTAGCATCAATAGCCAGTGCGCTAAAGGCGGCTGTACCTATTTTTCTTTCTACTGCCGGCCCTACAACAAATGGCCCGATACCCACGGCTAATTCACTAAGCTTCACTTCCGCTTTGTCGGTTGCAATGGCATAATCTGCTGCACATACAAGCCCTACGCCTCCGCCCACACACTTGCCTTGCACACGTGCAATGATCAGTTTATTACATTTTCTCATCGCATTTATAACATGAGCAAACCCACTAAAAAAATGCGTGCCTTCGTGTTCAGTTTTTATTTGCTGAAGTTCATCAAAGGAAGCGCCTGCACAAAATGCTTTTTCGCCCGCACTTTTCAATACGATTACTTTTGTTTCTTCATGCGTTCCTGCAAAATGAATTTCCTGGGCTAATTGCGTTAATAATTTAGATGGCAAAGAATTACTTTGAGGATGAAAGAATTCGATGCTGGTGATGCCTCTATGAGTTTCTGATTTTACGTATTCCATTTAAGCTGGTTATTTTTTACTTAAGCTATTGTGACTTCCGGATTTCGAAATTATATAAAAACCAGGTACGAATTACTTTAAATCTTGTTCAACGGTCAATCCCAATGTTGTAATTTCACAGGCTCTTATATCTACAATAGAAAGGCTATAAAAAATGGACATAATCCTGGATATCTTAAAAAAGTCTGTCAGTGAAAGGCCCGAAAGCCCCTTCCTCACCAGCCTGTACCAACAATATTGCGAAAGAGGGGGTTTAAGCAAAAAGCAGCTTGAGGGCCTTCATAGTAAAATTTCAAAAATTGAAGGGTTTCCTACTTCATACCTGGCAACCCTTGAAGCCATCATTCTTAAAAAACCGACACGTTTTAAATCAGAAGTATCTACCACGGTAGCATTACCAGAAACCCAGGATGCGGAATTTACTGCGATAAATTCTATGCTTGCAAAATACCCCGCACATAAAAGGCTATTATATTTTAAAGCTAAGGTTCAAAACCGGGAAAAACTTTCTTCAGTGGATATAACAGAAATTGAAAAATTTAAAAAGTTACTGTTATAAATTCTTTTAGCATGAAAGATAATTTTTCAGCCAATGCCAGTGAGTACGCAAAATACCGCCCACAATATCCCCAGGAATTGTATGACTTTATTTTAAGTTTTGTACCAGAGAGAAAACTTGCTTGGGATTGCGGCACCGGAAACGGGCAGACAGCTACAGAACTTGCAAAATATTTTGAAAATGTATATGCTTCAGATATAAGTCGGCAGCAGTTACATAACGCAGTAAAACAATCCAATATATTATATAGACAAGAACCTGCAGAGCAGAGCGCTCTGGAATCCGGATCTGTAAACATGATAAGCGTTTCCCAGGCACTGCACTGGTTTCATTTTGAGGAATTTTACAAAGAGGTAAAACGGGTAGCTGCCCCTGATGCTATTATTGCTGCATGGATCTATAACCTTTTCAAAGCTGATGACATCACAAATAAGTATATAGATAACCTCTACTGGAATACGCTGAAAAATTATTGGGATAATGAAAGACATTATGTGGATGAAGATTACAAGAATATTCCGTTTCCTTTTGAGTCCATTCCCAATCCCGGTTTTTCAATTAAGTTGAAATGGACCGCTGAAGATTTAGAAGGTTACCTGGGCACTTGGAGTGCCGTACAAAAGTTTAAAAAGCTACATAATGTTAACCCTGTTAATACGGTAGCCCGAAACATAAAACAACATTGGCCCCCAAATGAAATTAGATTAATAACTTTTCCTATCAGCCTAAAAATGGCTTATGTTAATCTTCGCTGAGGTTAAACATTAGCAATACTTACCTGTGGATTTATCATAAATGTTGTGACTCATTTCATTTACTTTTGCCAACTAAATTATTGAAATAAATAGCCAATAAAAGCAGTGATTAATATATTTTGTCTTGCAGCAAAGTCAATTCTGTTCGATTATTCTGTGTTAAACCGGGGTTATTTAAAAAGAAAAAATTAATACATGAAAAATACTCCATTCACCGAAAAACATATTGCACTGGGAGCTAAGATGGCTGAATTTGCAGGCTACAATATGCCTATTTCTTATACTGGTATCAATGACGAACATGCAGCAGTAAGAAATCATGCAGGTGTTTTTGATGTAAGCCATATGGGCGAGTTCTTTATTAAAGGTCCTAATGCACTTGACCTAATTCAGCGGGTTACTACAAATGACGCATCTAAACTTACTGCCGGCAAAGCTCAATATAGTTGTATGCCAAATGAAGAGGGTGGTATAGTGGATGACCTGTTGGTGTATTGCATTGAAGAAAATAATGTTTACATGTTGGTAGTAAATGCCGGTAACATAGACAAGGACTGGAACTGGATCACTGCTCATAACACAGGCGATGCAGAGATGCATAATGTATCAGATAAAACCTGCCTGCTTGCTGTCCAGGGCCCCAACGCAACAAGGATATTACAGCCGCTTACGGACATGGATATTATGAACCTTAAATATTACACATTCGCAAAAGGAAAGTTTGCGGGAGTGGAAAATGTATTGGTGAGCGCAACCGGGTATACAGGTGCCGGTGGTGTGGAAATTTACTTTGAGGATAAAGATAAGGACGCTGAAAAAATATGGGATGCCATTTTTAATGCGGACACATCCAAACAAATAAAACCAATAGGACTGGGCGCCCGTGATACCCTCAGGCTTGAAATGGGTTTCTGCTTGTATGGAAATGATATAGATGATACCACTTCTCCCATTGAAGCCGGCCTGGGATGGATCACAAAATTCACAAAAGATTTTACATCAAGATCCGTTTTTGAAAAACAAAAAGCCAACGGCCCTGCAAGAAAATTAGTGGGATTTGAAATGCAGGAAAAAGGCATCGCCCGGCATGATTACGAAATCAAAGATTTTGACGGCACTAATATTGGCCGTGTTACTTCTGGTACCCAATCCCCCAGCCTTGGCAAAGCAATAGGCATAGGGTATGTAGATACACAATACGCTGCAATTGATACAGTGATCTTTATTAAGGTGAGGCAAACACTCTTAAAAGCTAAGGTTGTAAAAATGCCTTTTGTATAAAAAATAAGCCCGGATAATTAAATGAAAAATAAGCCCGAACTCTATACCTGCCTTTCTCCAAGTCTTCTGCATTTATATAATGTAAGTAAAAGCATAGTTGTTATCATAGATGTTTTGCGGGCAACTTCTACCATCGCTACTGCCCTTTACAACGGGGCCAAGGCCATCGTACCTGTAGACAGCGTAGCTGAGTGCATCAGGCTTGGGAAACAAATTGATTCTATTACTGCCGGGGAAAGAGATGGGCAGATTGCCGAAGGCTTGTCATATGGAAATTCTCCATTTGAATATCCAAAAAAATTCATTCACAAAAAAACGCTGGTGCTTACCACTACAAACGGTACCCGGCTATTACACATGGCCCTGGAAAAAGGCGCCCCTGAGATCATAACTGGCTCTTTTCCTAATTTATCTGTTGTATGTGATCACCTCCTTAAACAAAATAAAAAAATAGTCCTTGCTTGTGCTGCATGGAAAGACCGGATAAATATAGAGGATACATTGTTCGCCGGTGCGGTAATAGAGCGTATCATGGAAAATTTTACGATTAATTGCGATGCTTCTCATATTGCGCTTACCATGTACCGTAATGCAAAAGAAGATCTGTTTGAATTTATGAAGAAACAAAACGCCTCACATTATGATCGCCTCATGAGTTTTGGCCTGGAAAAGGACATACGTTATTGCCTCCAGGCAGATTCTGCTCCTGTATTGCCTTTATATAAGGAAGGCAAATTAACTTCCACAAAAATCTGATTTTCGGAGGTTATTTTCCCCTAAACTTTCAATTACATTCCTGCGCTCATAATTTTTCCTTTACTTTTGCAAATTGCCCTTTTCAGAACAGATATTAGCAGGTAAATGGTTCAGTAACGCACAAATGTTGTAGGCATGGCGTGGCAAGGATGCTGCCACAATTACTGAAGCTGGTACCAAAAAAACTACACTGAGAAATAAAAAGGCACTGGGAAATTAATGGCTTTACCGCACCTTATTAAACATATTTACAACAACGGAACTGACGAAGTAATTCGCCGTGGAAAAAAAATTCATGCACTTGGCTATGTTGAACTGATTGAACATGATGACTTAATGGGCAGTATCGTCTTCAGGGTTAAGGATGATAGTTATCATACATTTTACAAAGTTTATATTCAGAAATATGCCAACGCAAAATTGATGTCTTTGCGTTGCACCTGCCCGTACAATATGGGAGAGATATGCAGGCATGAAGCTGCGGCGCTTTTGCGGCTACAGGATATGGTTGATAAGAATATGCTGATGAGCAATGCGATTCAGTACAACCAGGGACATACCGTGGCAAAGATGAAGTTCATTGATCTGAAAATGCTGAAAATGCTCTCGTCGGTGGAAATATTCCAGGATGCTGAAGAGATGTTGCGAAACACAAGAGCCACGATTAATAAAGCTGCGGATGAAAGAGTGGAAGCGGAACTTGATGATAACGGGCAATTCTTTCCTGTTGTTATTCAAAAAAATGACGAAAGGAATTTTGATACATCCTGCATTTGTGGGGAAACAAAACACCCACTCTGCATTCACAAAACATTGTTGTTTTTACAGCTTCTAAATAATTATGGACCTAATTATTTCGACAGCATCCGCAATTGGGATAAAGAGAAGGATAAGCTTTTACAGATCTATGGATATAGTTTACAGGATGACCTAAATGGCAAGTTTGAATTCACATATAAAGACGGAAAGCCCTTTTTAAAAGTGCTGGACACTACTATAAAAAGAGTTACCAGCTTGCCAGTCTCAGCCCCTTCCCGTTTTGCTCCTATGCAGGTTGTGCCTCTTACCGAAACGATGGAGCCGGTAGAGAAAAGCCTGAGGCTTGGAATCGTATTTAATTTTAATTCAAAAACTTATCCGGGCTTCAGTATTGATGTGTTGCAGGGCGAACCAAGTGAGGATAAAAAATACTATATCAGCAAAGCTGAAAAACTGGATCTTACCAAATTTGTAAATACGGAACCTTTTGAAGAAGATGATAAAACCACTTTCCAGCAATTAAGAAAACTACAGGACTCTGAAGTGAATAAATATTTGAACCGTAACTCCCCCTTCAGTGGTATATGGGAAAACATTATTCACAATGATGGAGATGATTTGCCTGATGAGACAAAATTACTGATCACTGAATACCTGCATCCCAAGCTTAAAAAATTATTTGAAGAGCAGGCCGATAATAATTTCCTGTTCTTCCTGCCCGCCGGCAAACCCTTTAAATCTGCAAATCTTCAACCTTTACGCCTATCAGATCAATTGCTGGAGCCCGTATTTAAAGTAACCGCAGCTGGCGAACATTTTGAGCTCGTTTGCATGGTCAAGCTACAGGGACAATGGATCCCATTATCAGAAAACGAGACGGATGCCAGCATAATCTTCATGCATAACGACATGTTGTTTCTTTGGAAAAAACCTGAGGACGTAATACAGGCAGAAAAATTTTTGAAGGCAGGAAATACCGTCCTGAAAAAAGAAACCTGGTCTGAGCAAATGCGAAAAATCATAATGCCGCTCACACATGATTACCTTGTCGAATTCGACAAAAGTCTTATAAATGAAGTAAAGAATGCCAGCCCCGAAATAAAATTGATGCTGCAGGAAAAGGGTGATTACCTCGTTTTCCAACCTGTATTTAGTTATGAAGGTTATGATGCAAAAGCAAGTGATAAGAATAGCATTACAGTTCCCTCTGGAGATAAGATCCTGGTCATTCATCGTAACCGTGAGATAGAAGAAAAATTTATACAAAAACTGGAAAGCCTCCATTCTCAATTCATACGACAGGCCGAAACGGGAAGCCTGGTTCTGAAAGGTGTAGATGTATTGCGTAACAACTGGTTCTTTCTTTTTGTAGATGCGATGAAAGATATGAAAATACCAGTTTTTGGTTTTGAAGCTTTACGAAATTTCAGGTTTAACACCGCAAGGCCAAATACACATATACATGTCAGCAGCGGGCTGGATTGGTTTGATGCCAAAGTGGAAATTACTTTCGGAGATCAACGGGTTGGCATTGCAGATATCAAAAGAGCCATGGCATCCCGGCAATCCTTTGTACAACTTGGTGATGGTACGCTGGGAATTTTGCCAGATGAATGGCTGAAAAAATATTCATTGCTGTTCAAAGTTTCCGAAGGAAGGGCAGATAAATTACGCCTGAGCAAATATCACATGAGTGTGATAGATGAACTGTACGAAAACCGGAATGAAGAAGAAATGAGTTTTGCGCTGGATGAGAAGTTCGAGAAACTCAAAGAGTATAAGAACATTCCCGAAATAAAACCACCGGCACAGTTGGCCGATATTCTCCGGCCTTACCAGCTTGCGGGCTATCAATGGCTAAGCTATCTCAATGATGTTGGCTGGGGTGGCATTTTAGCTGATGATATGGGTCTTGGTAAAACGGTGCAAGCGCTTAGCATGCTTGATTATTATAAAGCGCAGAATGGAAGCTTGAAGGCATTGGTGGTTTGTCCGACAACACTTATTTACAACTGGCAAAACGAGGTAAAGAAATTTACCTCCGATCTCACATACCATATACATCATGGAAGTGCACGCAGCCGCAGTGCCGAGGAATTGCAAAAGCATGATATTGTAATTACCACTTATGGTACATTAAGAAGTGACATACAACTTTTTCTGAAAATATTTTTTGATTATGTGATCTTGGATGAAAGCCAGGCAATAAAAAATCCCTCTTCTAAAGTAACCAAAGCCGCAAGCCTCCTCACTGCAAAGAACAGGCTTTGCATGAGTGGTACCCCTTTGCAGAATAACACCTTTGACATTTTTGCTCAAATGAATTTTCTAAATCCTGGTTTACTTGGCTCCGTTGAATTTTTCAGGAATGAGTTTGCTACGCCTATCGACAAATTTGGGGAACAAGAACAAAAAGATCATTTGCGAAAATTATTATATCCTTTTATCCTTCGACGCACAAAAGAGCAGGTAGCTAAAGACTTACCCGAGAAAACAGACACCATTCTTTTTTGCGAAATGGAAAAAGAGCAAAGGAAGATTTACGATGCATACCGCAATAGCTATCGTGCTAAGATCATGGGAACGATTGATGAGCAGGGAATTGAAAAATCGCAGCTTACGATCTTGCAGGGCCTGATGAAGCTTCGCCAGATCTGTGATAGCCCGGCAATTTTAAATGAAGAAGATAAATATCCCAATCACTCAATAAAACTGGATGAGCTGGCCCGGGAAATAGAAGAAAATATTGGTGAGCACAAAGCATTGATATTCTCCCAGTTCCTCGGTATGCTATCGCTGATAAAAGATAAACTCAAAGAAGACGGCATCAAGTATGAATATTTTGATGGAAGCACCAGCGCACCGGACAGGGAAAAAGCCATACAAAGTTTTCAAAACGATGATGAAGTAAGGGTATTCCTTATTTCGCTCAAGGCCGGTGGAGTCGGCCTGAACCTTACTGCAGCAGATTATGTATATATAGTTGATCCCTGGTGGAACCCCGCTGTAGAGCAACAAGCCATTGATCGTACACACCGTATTGGCCAGACTAAAAACATATTCGCCTATCGTATGATATGCATAGATACAATTGAGGATAAGATATTACAGCTACAGGAGAAAAAGAAGATATTGGCAAAAGAACTGATCTCAGATGAAACAGGTTTCGTGAAAGGCCTCACTAAGGCAGACGTGGAGTATTTGTTCAGTTAAGTTTCTTTTTTGAGACGAGCATTCATACTAAGATCAACGACATTGGCGACGCTCCGTTCAACATTATCCCTTTGGTCATCGTTTTAATCCCAAAAAAAATCCCTTGTACCGTTAAGAACAAGGGAGTTGTCGTGGTTTGCCCGGGCTGTCTCAGGCAATAAAATTTTTCAAACGCTGAAAGTCTTTGTTGTCAGAAAAGAACAGGCTGTTAAAAGCATGTGCGATCGACTTTGCAATCAGTGAAAAATTGAGGGCGTTGGGTTGAGGTTTATTTTTTTTCATGATAGTGGATTTTCTAAAACAAAAATATAATCTGAAAACGGTTGTTGCAAGCGTGCTTTCGCTGAATAAAGGCTTGCGTAATTTCCGCAGTCGCTTAGTTATTTTACTTCCTGCGACTTCCAGTTACGCCTGAATCGTTGGCCTTTCTTATAATATTTTATCGGGTAAATTTCCGGGTTCTGCCTTAGCTTACTTATCAGGTTTCTTACTGCCTGTAGCACAGGATGGGTTTGGTTTGATTGTAGGTTATTCATTTTTTGCTGGATTTACAAAGGGATAACGGGCTATATATTTAAATTATTGTGTAATTAACTATTTATGCAGTTTGCTCTACAACCATTCCTTTCAAATCCGCCACATTCCCAAATTGTTTTACTTTTACGGCATGCAAAAAAAATTGTTCTTACTAGATGCCATGGCCCTCATATTCCGGGCATATTATGCACTTATTCGCAGTCCACGCATCACCAGCAAAGGCAGAAATACCAATGCACAGTTTGGATTTACCAATACGCTAGTAGAGCTAATTAACAACCAGAAACCTACACATATAGCAGTTTGCTTTGATACGCATGCCGCCACTGAGCGCCACATCGACTTTGCCGATTATAAGGCCAACCGCCAGGAATCTCCGGAAGATATTAGTTCTGCAATTCCAGATATTAAAAGAATTATTAAAGGTTTTAATATTCCTTGCATTGAAAAAGACGGTTATGAAGCGGACGATGTTATTGGTGCCCTTGCCAAGCAAGCGGAGAAAGCCGGCTACGAAGTATACATGGTTACACCCGATAAGGATTATGGACAATTAGTTTCAGAGAAAATAAAAATATATAAACCCGGTTACCAGGGCGGAATAGTAGAGATAATGGGGCCTGAAGAGGTTTGTAAAAAATGGGATATCGAAAATGTAAGCCAGGTAATAGATATTCTTGGTTTAATGGGTGATGCTGTTGATAACATTCCCGGCATTGCGGGAGTGGGTGAAAAAACCGCAGCTAAATTGCTGAAACAATATCATAACATAGAAAACATTTTGGCAGATGC
Source organism: Ferruginibacter sp. (assembly GCA_039920245.1). Classification (GTDB taxonomy): domain Bacteria; phylum Bacteroidota; class Bacteroidia; order Chitinophagales; family Chitinophagaceae; genus Ferruginibacter. The sequence goes on along the minus strand of JBDSEE010000120.1, from coordinate 18,129 downwards.
TCATAATATAAAAGGTTCGCTTGGTGAAAAGATCCGCAACGGAAAGGAAAATGCCATTCTGAGTAAGAAGCTAGCTACAATTATCCTGGACGTTCCCGTAGAGTTTCATGAAGAAGATTTTAGCATGAGCGAATGGAACCGGGATGCACTTACAGAAATTTTCACTGAACTGGAATTTAAAACCATGGCACAACGTATCCTGGGGGCTGCAATTAATTTACCTGGCGCAGCAGCCGCAGCCAATGTTTTTTCACAGGGATCTGTTCAGATAGATCTGTTTGGAAATGCAACAGCTACAGAACAAATTGAACAGCCACAGGAGAAAGATCCAGGCTATGGTGTTCCCACTAAAAACATTCATAACAGTCCGCACAACTATATTTTAGTAAATACAAATGAGGAAATAGATGATCTGATAAAATTATTGACCGGTCAAAAGCAGATCAGCTTTGATACAGAAACAACCAATATTGATGCAAATCTTGCAAACCTCGTGGGCCTTAGCTTTTGTATAAAACAAAGCGAAGGCTATTACATTCCTTGCCCGGATGACAGGGATACAACTTTGAACATCCTTGAAAAATTCAAGCCTTTATTTAATGATGAAAACATAACATGGGTAGGCCAGAATCTGAAATATGATTTCTTGATCTTAAAATGGTATGGCGTAGAATTCAAAGGCCAAATTTTTGACACTATGCTTGCACATTACGTAATAGAGCCCGACGGAAAGCGAAACATGGATTTGCTCAGTGCAAAATATCTTGGATATGAGCCTGTACATATTGAAGAACTGATCGGCAAAAAAGGTAAGGGCCAGGGCACCATGCGGGATGTGGAAGTTGAAAAGGCAAAAGAATACGCTGTAGAAGATGCCGATATTACCCTGCAATTGAAAAATGTTTTTTTCCCGCAATTAAAGACCTACGATGTAGAAAAAGTTTTTAACGAAGTGGAAAATCCTTTGGTTAAAGTGCTTACGAATATGGAGTTTGAAGGCATTAAGGTGGACATGGAATTTTTAAAAAGCTATAGCAAGGAACTGGAAATAGAAGCAAAGCAGGCAGAAGAATCTGTGTATGCTCAGGCAGGTGTAAGGTTCAACCTTGCTTCGCCAAAACAATTGGGAGAAGTACTTTTTGAAAAACTGTTACTGGACCCCAAAGCAAAAAAAACCAAAACGGGCCAGTATGCAACAGGTGAAGACGTATTGCAAAAACTGGCTGCCTGCAATAATAAAATTTGTGAAGACATCCTGACTTTCCGGGAGCTGACAAAATTAAAATCCACTTATGTGGATGCATTTCCATTACTGATCAATCCAAAAACAGGACGACTACATACCAACTACGCACAAGCAGTAGCAGTAACAGGAAGGCTGAGCAGCAACAACCCTAATCTTCAGAACATTCCAATCCGTACAGAAAAAGGCCGGGAGATCAGGAAGGCATTTATCCCAAGAGATGAAAAGCATGTATTGGTTTCTGCAGATTATTCCCAGATAGAGTTACGCATCGTGGCAGCCATCAGTGCTGATGAAAATATGTGCAACGCATTTAAAACCGGAAAGGACATTCATACAGCTACTGCCGCTAAAGTGTTTAATGTAGAAGAAGCGGACGTAACAAAAGAAATGCGTTACAAAGCCAAAAGCGTAAACTTCGGTATCATTTACGGACAGGGCGCATTTGGCCTTGCAGAAAATCTTGGTGTCCCCAGGGCCGAAGCCAAAGAAATTATTGATAATTATAAAAAGCAATTTCCCAACATACAGAAATACATGGATGACACCATCAACTTCTGCAAGGAACACGGCTATGTTCAAACGCTGATGGGACGCAAGCGCTGGCTAAAGGATATTAACAGTGCCAATTTTACAGTTCGTGGATTTGCAGAGCGGAATGCTATCAACTCACCCATACAAGGAACGGCTGCTGATATGATAAAGTTAGCCATGATAAAAATTGATGCAGCCTTAAAAGCAGGTGGCTTTAAAAGCAAAATGTTATTGCAGGTGCATGATGAATTGGTATTTGATGTACTGATAGAAGAACTGGAAACAATAGAGCCATTGATCATCAATTGCATGAAAAGTGCATTGATACTACCCAACGATGTACCAGCCAATGCAGAAATAGGACATGGCGAAAGTTGGTTACAGGCCCATTAAGATAAGCAAACACTTATTCCATTTCCATTTAAAACAATTGTACTTGAAAACTTGGATAATTACAGTTGAGTGACTATTTTGGCGCACTAAAATCATTTATTATGAAACTTATAATCACTGCTTTTCTAATTGTTTCGTTGGCCGCATGCAATGGTAATGATGCTGCTAAAACAGAAACAACAACAAACGATTCAATGCAATCAAAAATGGCCGCCGATACCATGACAGCAACTACCACAGTTGCAGAGAATGCTCCCATGCCTGACTCTGCAACCATGATGAAAAACTGGCAGGCATATATGACCCCCGGAGAACCACATAAATTACTGGCCTCATGGGATGGAACCTGGACCGGGGATATTAAAATGTGGATGGCACCTGGTGCACCTCCACAGGTAACGAAGGGCACGGCGGTAAATAAAATGATACTTGGTGGTCGCTATCAACACAGCACACATTCCAGCCTTATGATGGGAATGCCGTTTGAAGGCGAAGCAACAACAGGTTATGATAATACAAAAAAGAAATTTGTAAGCAGTTGGATAGATAACATGGGCTCAGGGGTAATGACAATGGAAGGCGACTGGGATGAATCTACCAAAACACTTACGCTGGTTGGAAAATGTATAGACCCAATGGCCGGTAATGGAAGAGAAATGACTGTTAAACAAACTCAGAAAGTTATAGACCAAAATACACAACTGGTGGAAATGTTTAGTCCCGGTCCCGATGGAAAAGAATTTAAAATGATGGAAATAAAAATGACAAGGAAATAATTTAACCAACTTAATTTTCAGGGGCTGTCAATAGACAGCCTCTTTTTTATGCTTATTCTTTCAGCAAATTTTGTTTTCCTATGATTTAAAACATAGCATCTTTGCACAATGAAACCTGCTCTCATTTATTGCTATGATGCATACTGCGGATGGAGTTTTGGCTTTAGCCCTATAATAAAAAAAATTGCAGAAGAATACAAAGAGATGCTTGACCTCGAAGTGCTAAGTGGTGGAATGATTCTCCCGGAAAAACCGGTGCATATAAAAGTTTCTGCTAATTATATTTTGAATGCTTATAAAAATGTAGAAGAACTAACCGGGATTAAATTTGGTGAGGATTATTTATGGCATATCAAAAATCCTGATGATAGCGACTGGCATCCAAACTCTGAAAAGCCGGCAATTGCAATGTGCATTTTCAAAGAAATATACCCTGATAGAGTAATAGAATTTGCAACAGATTTACAATATGCCCTGCATTATGAAGGCCGGGATCTAACGGATGATGAAGCTTACCGTCACCTGCTGGAAAAGTATAGCATCAATGAAGAAATGTTTTATACTAAACTGCATTCAGAAGAATATAAAGAAATGGCTTATTATGAGTTTTCATTGATGAAGCAGTTACAGGTTGATGGTTATCCAGCAGTATTTATTCAAACTGGTGAATTAAAGTTTCATTTGGTTGCCAGGGGATATACTGATTATGATACATTGAAAGAAAGAATTGAAAAGGTATTAGGCACTAAATAAAAAGAGGCTGTCTCAAATAAAAATTTCACGCCTGTCCGAACGGTTTGCCGGGCGGGCAATGAAACCAAGAATGCCAGGCAAACAACGAAAAAATAATATCGATCTACTATATTACTTTGTATCCTTAGTATTCGTTGTCAGCGATCTGCGAAAAAATTATACCTAAGAGACAGCCTCTTTTTAAAACTCTCTTCTTATTAATTTCCTGTAGGCGCCTGGCGTCGCTGGCGTAATGACGGCTCAACTTCATCAATCCATTTTTTCATTTGGTCCGCAGTAAAAATTACTTTTAGCTTTGCATCCCTTGCATCAGCAAGTTCTTTTCTTTTAGCCATCATTGCATCCCTGTCCATAGTTCCGCTTGCTCTCATTTCTTCCATTGATTTTTGTTGTGCTGCATAAAAATCAGTAAAGACTGTTTTTGTTTTATCTTTTTGATCATCAGTCAGACTTAGCACGGTAAGTTTTTCCATAGTTGCCGTCAGCCTTTCTTCAGGTGTCTGGCGTTGCATACCATTTTGTGCCATTGCAGTGCCGCCCATTACAAATAAGGCCAGCATCAGAGTTAATAATTGTTTGCGCATTTGTTTTGTTTTTATAAATGAAAAATTAATTTTCTTTTTTCTTTGGATCTCTTTTAGTGTCAGGGCGTCGGGCGATATATTTATAAAAGCCCGCATCAAAAGCACTTAATTGAGACGGGGTACAGATATCCCGGATGTCTTTGATATGATGCAACATCGTTACTTCGATATCTTTTTGCTGCTCCGAAAGTGCAACAGCATTTGCACGGATAGCACTGTCGCTAAAAGATGCTGTTGCCAGTTGTTTAAACGTATTTTCCCTTCGCTGGCCCATATCATCAAAAATATTTTTTACAGAACGCCTGTGCTGGTTGCTGATGCTGTCATACCTTACAAGCTGGGCCTTGTCAAAGCCCACGCTATCTTTTAAAAAAGCTATAGTACCAGCTCTCTTGTCGGGATGTTTCATTCCGGGCTTATGGCTGAACAACATGTACAGCGTTACCATATTTGCAATAAACAAAATTGCGATCAATAAAATGAGCATTTTGCTTTTAGGTTCTTTTGTCAGTAGGGTTCATTGGTTTCAGGTTCATAAATAGATATTACACTCAATGCATAATCATCCTTTTGTTGGGCAATTGTATTAGATGTTGAATTGGTACTAAAATTATCAGTGAAATTTATCGCCAGGATATTTATAAGAAGCAAAACCACGAAGCATGCAGTGGCTATCGCCGGGCGACTAAGTAAAGATGCAATTTTAAACCAAAGCGATTCCCGTTCTGCAGCAGATTGTATTCCGGCTTTTATTCTCGTAAGCAGGAATGGAGGGGCAGATGCCCGTTGTATTCCATCTACGCTTTGAAGTGCCTGTTCTACTTCTTCGTTTAGTTTTTTGTGATCAGATTTGTTATTCATTTTTATATTTTTTCATAATAACTGGTAAGCAATTTTCGTAGGTTTATCATTCCCCTTACCATTAAAGACTCCACAGCTTCTTTGCTGCTCCGCATGATATCAGCAATCTCGGCATTTGATAAACCTTCCAATTTTTTTAAGGTAAAAACCAATCGTTGTTTTTCGGGCAATTTTTTTAGCGCTTTGAAAAGCATGGCAGCCTGTTCTTTTTTATCCATCAGCACACCTGGGTGATTAAAATGTACCGGTTCTTCATTTTCAGATACATTAAACAATCTTTTCATCAGCCCTCCATTCTTGGCTCGTTTCTTTTTCTTTTCAGCATCCAGGGCAGTGTTTATGGTTATTCTGTATATCCAGGTTGAAAAGGCAGCATCTGCTCTGAAATTTTTAAACTGCTCATAAACTTTCACAAATACATCCTGCGTAATATCTTCTGCATCCTGCTCATGTTGCACAATGGAAAGCGCTGTATTATAAACCATATCCTGCCACTTGCTAACAATCCCGCTAAAATCCTGGCTGATTGTTTCCTGTTTCTGGCTCACTAATAATTCCGGCTGGTCTGACAATTAAAAATTATTTCTTCTAAAATACTTAAAAGCCTGGATTTCCCATCCTGCCACCTTCCCTCTCAGAATTCTGCCGCTTATTTGTAGTGGCAGCAGCCGTTCCGAAGTTTTTTAATTTATAAGTAAACGTAAGCATAAAATATTGTGTAAGCACCTGGTTCTGCACATCTTCAATATAGCTTTCAGTTACTGTACGGTTAATGCTGCGATTTTGCTTTAATAAATCAAATACGGAAAGTTTTATTTCTCCTGCCTGGTTCTTCAAAAACTTTTTTCCAATCGCAGCATTCCATAACCAATAGCTCTGGTTAAAGCCTGCGCTTAAGCCACTGTATGATTGATTGTTTACATCATTCTGTACAAACAATCCTTTTTTGGAAAGAAGGTTTAGTTGCACACCTGCATTCTGAACCAGGTAATTATTATTTAATAAAGGCTGTATAGAATTCTTTGCCACACTGAAGTTTGCATTGTATGATACATTGAAATCAACATACTGACTAATGTTACTGGAAACAACAGCACCTGTAGAATATGAATAGTTATTTGTAGTGCTCAGATTACCATTCACGATGCCCGGGATCTTAGACCATGTCACTCCCCCATTGATATTGAAATTTGATTTAATGAATTTTAATGGCATGCCGTAGGTAAGGAAAGAACGTAGGCTGGTATACCCATCCAGGTTTACAGGCTTGGTGATCTGCGAACCCTCTTTCAAAACAATGCTATTGTTCAGCAAAGAATCGGACTTTGCTATATAGGTTGCATTTGCGATATAATTATTCGCCTGTTGTACGAACACGTTTGCAAAAAAGCTGCTTCCTTTAGCTGTGTTGGTGTAAGTATATCTTCCACTCAGTACGTTGCTGTATTGTTGTTTCAGGTCAGGATTACCCGTTTTTAAAAATAAAGGATTTGTATTGTCAATTACATCCTGCAATTGTGATATGGACGGTGGGTTCGTATTAGCACGGTAAAAGAAATTGACGCTACTCTTTGTAGAGATCTTTTTACGCCACATAAGGTTTGGTAAAATATTGCTGTAAGATTTTTTCACCGTTGCGGCAAAAGGGAATAATTGATCGCTGTTCAACTCGGTATATTTATAGTTCGCTCCAATGGAAAACATATTATCCCTGTTTCCTACACGGTAACTTGCCCCGGCAGTATGGCTGGTAGCGGTATTGTCGAAGCGATTAGATAAACTACTGTCGAACAAGGTATATTTATCATTGCTCGCATCAAATTTATATACTTGCTGGTCTGATTTATTTTTAGAAACAGAAGGTGAGTAGTTGAACTGAAGCTGGCCCTTTTTACCAATGGGTTCAGTGTAAGCAATGTTACCCGAGTAAGTCGTTCCATTTACCAACAGCGAAGTATATTGCTGAATAGAATCTGTTTCTGTTGGATTATAATATTCATTGATCGATTCCAGGTAAGTATCGCCAACTTTATGATTTGCGCCTAAGCTTAAATTTACAGAAACAGTTCTGCCCTTTTTTGCAAAAGCATGACGGAACAGAAGATTGTTATTTGAATTATACCCGGAATTATTACTTGTACTTGTGTACCTCGTTTTGCTAATCAAATCACTAAAGCTGTAATAACGTACACCGTTTACAACATTGTCACGATCATTTTTTTGAAAACTTATTGAAGGGGCAAAAATCAGTGAATTGGATGAATCAATTTTATATTCCATTCTTAAATTGAGCCTATGATTAAAATTCTTAGTTCCTGAAAGACTTGATTCATCATAAAATTGATTAGCTGTATCCTTTATAAAATACTCGGCATTACTTAGCTGGTTATTATCAGTATTGCTATTATTGAAAAAATAACTTCCTGTCACCTCAATCTTCTTCCCCCACTTGTCCCCATAATTTATTCCAAATGCATTGGTAGTGCTAATACCATTCTGTTGGCCTACCAAAAAGTTGTTGGCCCCACCGCCGAAGTTACCTCCGCCACCACCACGATTCCCACCTTGCTGGGCTCCACCACCTCGGTTTCCGCCGCCCTGCCGTCCACCACCGCTACTGGTTACACCCAGCAGATCTTCACTACCAAAATTTTGCTGGTTTATATTATTAAATAAGCCTACGAAAGATATTCTTCTGTCACCTTTAAAAAAGCTCACATTGCCGCCCGCAGCATACCTGTCATCTGTTCCATAACCAGCATATAAGCGTCCAAACTGTCCATTCTTTGTACCGCTTTTAGTTACAATGTTTATGGATTTGCTACTGTTGCCGTCATCAAAACCTGTAAACTGTGCCTGGTCGCTTAGCCTGTCAAAAACCTGTATCTTATCTATAATTTCTGAAGGAAGGTTCCGTAGTGTCGCTGTTGCATCATCCCCAAAAAACTCTTTACCATCTACGGTTACTTTTTTCACCTGCTCGCCCTGTGCCGTCACAGTTCCAGCCTTGTCCACGGTTATTCCCGGCATTTTCTTTATAAGGTCTTCCGCCGTAGCATCCGGGTTTACTTTAAACTGGCTGGCATTATATTGTGCCGTATCTCCTTTTTGCGTTACTGGGGCCACCTTGGCTACAATGGTTACACCGGTCAGATCCTGTCCTTGTCGTACCAGGGAAAGGCTACCCATATCTTTCTCTCCTTCCTTCAAAGTAATAAAGGAAACATATTGCTGGTAACTCACATTTTCTACTGTCACAATAAAACTATCCACGGCCACAGAACTAAATAAGAAAAAGCCCGTGGAGTCTGTTAAAGTACTTTTTACTAATGATGAATCTTTCTGTAAAAGAAGGGAAACTGAAGCCCCTCTTATCGGGCTCTTATCTGTTTCATCCCGTATAAAACCCTTAATGCTGTTAGTCTGTGCCTGGCTTACAAAAAACATTAAACTAAAAATTGCCGCCATTGTAACTGATCTGATCATAAAAATTATTTTCTTTATTCATTAGACGACAACAACTCTATAAACCGTCGGTAAGGTTGATTTTTATTTGTTAAAATAGTTTAACATCAAGTTGCTATCCATGAGTAAGATTAAAAACGACTAAATTGCAAGCCTAAATTTTATAAAGAGATGAACTATAATAAAATAGTATCCGTAACAGGAATGGCTGGTCTATATGAATTGATATCCAGCAAGGCAGACGGCGGGATTGTAAGGTCGCTGGAAGACAAGAGTACAAAATTCGTAAGCAACCGGGTACATAGCTTCACAGGATTAGAAGGGATAGAAGTATATACCACAAAAGATAATGTAAACCTTGCTGATGTATTTATTGCCATGCAGAATTCAGAGGAAAAAACACCGGAAGCAAATGCCGATAACAAAGCAATCAAGGCTTATTTTGAAAAAGTATATCCTGATATGGATTTTGAAAGAGTATACAGCAGCGACATGAAGAAAATGGTAAAGTGGCTGGATATCCTTAAAAAAAATAAGGTAGAAATTAAACTGCCTGAAGAAGGCGCACAGGATTCAGCGCAGGAAATGATGGCAGATAACAAAACTGGCCACAGCAAAAATGCAGAACACAAAGCAGCCGCCGTAAAAAACGCTCCTGCCAAGAAAATAAACTCTCCACGTAAAATGGCTTAGTTGATTCCACACAAAAATGACAAAGAAAACTACAGACACAACGTTATTTCTTCGTTTTTCTTTGTTTCGTTGCGTGAAATATATTTTGCAAAAATTAATCACATGTACTCAGCCGATATATCAAAAACTCCCAGACATTTCCTGCCCAAGGATTTTATGCTTACTGATTGGGAAAGCATTGAACCTTTTTTAAAGAACTTATTGGATAGGGATATATCCACTCCCATTGCACTGCAGCAATTTTTACAGGACCAAAGTGAACTGGAAGCAGCTGTGAGTGAAAACGCCTGCTGGCGGCAGATAAACATGACATGCGATACCGAAAACAAAGCTCTTGAAGAAGCCTTTAATTTTTATTGCATGCAAATACAACCTAAGATCCAGCCCTATTCTGATGCACTCAATAAAAAGCTGGTTGCATCCCCATTATTAAACGAACTGGAAAAAGAAAAATATTTCACTTACCTGCGAAGTGTACGTAAAAACATCGAATTGTTCAGGGAAGAAAATATTCCATTGCAGGCCGAAATGGCTGTATTACAACAACAGTTTGGCCAAATCACTGGCGCCATGATGATTGAAGTGAATGGTAAGGAATTCACTTTGCAACAGGCAGGAAAATTTTTAGAAAACCCTGACAGGAACGTCAGGGAAGAAGTGTATCGCAAAATTCAGGAACGCAGGCAACAGGATAAACAGGCATTGAATGACTTGTTTGATAAATTAATTAAGCTACGCAACCAGGAATCTTTGAACGCTGGTTTTGATAATTATCGTGATTATCGTTTTAAAGAACTAGGCCGCTTTGATTATACCAAAGAAGATTGTTTTAAATTTCATGAAGCGGTGAAGCTGCATGTACTGCCATTGGTGAATGAAATTTATGAGCGAAAGAAAAAAAAACTTGGCCTTGAAAAATTGCGGCCATGGGATCTTGATGCAGAACCCGCAGGCATAGAACCGCTGCGCCCTTTTAACGGTGCCGATGAATTGCTGCAAAGATCAATTGATTGCTTTTCCACGCTTCGCCCGTTTTTTGGTGAATGCCTTATAAAGATGCGTGAGCTGAAACACCTGGATCTGGAAAGCAGGAAAGGTAAGGCTCCCGGCGGTTACAACTGCCCACTGGCGGAGAGTGGTGCCCCGTTTATTTTTATGAATGCTGCAGGGCAGATGCATGATGTAACCACTATGTTACACGAAGGTGGCCACGCAGTGCATTCCTTTCTTGCACATCCTTTACCGCTCACCGGCTTTAAGGAATATCCCATGGAGATTGCAGAAGTGGCAAGCATGGCAATGGAACTTTTCACTATGGATAACTGGGATAGTTTTTTTACAACTGAAAAGGATCTGCTCAGGGCAAAAGAGCATCAGCTGGAAAGAGTTATCACAATTTTTCCTTGGATAGCGATCATTGATAAATTTCAGCATTGGTTGTATGAACATCCTGCTCATGCACATGCAGAACGCACAGATGCATGGGTGAGTATTCTTAACGAGTTCCAGGATACAGTTATAGATTACAGTGGCCTGGAAACTTACCGCAGCAATGCGTGGCAGCGGCAGTTACATTTATACGAAGTCCCTTTTTATTATATCGAATATGGTATTGCCCAACTTGGTGCCATCGGCATGTGGATGCAATACAAAAATAATAAAGAGCAGGCCCTGGATAACTACTGCAATGCACTTTCATTGGGCGGCACAAAAACACTTCCGCAATTATTTAAAACTGCTGGCCTTGAATTTGATTTTTCTCCGGAAAAAATAAAAGTATTGATGGACTTTGTAGAAGGGGAGATGAAGAAACTCAATTAAATGGAGTGTGCTGGTTGCAAGTTAGAACCTCGAACTTTCAACTTTGAATCCTTCAAACTCAACTTCATTTACACTCATCACAAATTCCCGTAACCGTCATTGCAGATTGTAAAGGTTTGAAACCTTTTGGCAGTTTTACGTCTGGTACAGTTACATCATCCAGACATATTGTTTTTTCGCAATTGCAGCAAATAAAATGCACATGGTTATCATGATGATGACCTTCAGGACAGTTATCCTTACATAATGCATACAATACATTATTATCTGTGGTAGGTATCTGGTGAATAATCCCCTTCTCTACAAAGGTTTGCAACGTCCGGTAAACAGTTACCCTATCAAAGGAAGTGTTCGTGCTGTTTTCAATATCTGCATGGGCCAGGGCACTCTCTGAATCATTAAATAATTCGAGAATTTTTTTGCGGCTGTCGGTAATGCTTAGCCCATTCTTTTTCAGTATGTCCATTGTGTTATCCATAAATTGAATCTCAGCTCTTGAAAATAATTTTCTCTTCTTTTGATGTTTCATCCTCTTCTAGGATCACAAGGCTTGTGTCGGGCTTGTATTTCTCTCCTCTTAATTGGAGATGGGTTAGCGGTGTGGTCAACTGGGGGAATTACTAAATCCGTTCATAAATCTTGTGTGGTCAACTTTTTCTTTTAAAAGCCCCTTGATATCACTGATAAGTTTTTCTATTTCTGCATCTTTAAGGCCATCATAAATTCCCCTTACCCGTCTGTACCTGTCAACCAGAGCAAAAAACTGCGTATGGATAAACTGGTCCTCTATCCTTTGAGTACTATCCGCATTTCCATTGTCGATTAGATAGCCCTGTCGTGCCATGCGGTACAAGTCATCTTTGGTTCCAGTAAGAAAATACCAGTTCTTATTTGCCGGCATGGGAGCTGCAGGATTCTGCTCGAATTTGTAAGAGCCGTCTGCATTTTTAACCAGGTTGCCTTTAAGCATTTTCTCTTCATAAGCCTTCATTACAGGCACGCTGTCTGTTTCAGGCATGCAGGTATGAGATAGGATAAGAAAATCATTTTCATCCTTGTAGGCATCATACACCCTACGCATGTTAGTATTCATTTTTGGACAAATCCCTTTGCAGGATGTAAAGAAATATTCTGCCACGTACACCCTGTCGTCTGTATTACGCTGCGTTACCGGTGTACCATCCTGGCTCGTAAATTTAAATGCAGGAACAGCTGGATTTATCACCTTAAGGCTCGATGCATTAAAATCATAATCGCTAAAGACAAAGGCATAAAAAACTGCCAGTAATAGCACAAAAAATACGACGTAGAAAAAGACCTTATTTTTAAAAATTTTCACTGTACAAAGTTACATTTTAAAAAACAGTTTAGCCGTTGAGGCTAAGTATGGAGATGTTAATTATTTGCAACACTATTGCAAATATCATAACTTTGCAACAATGAATTTGAAGATAAACTGGGATGGACTGGGGATAGCTACTTCACTGGCCTGCGCAATACACTGTGCAATTCTGCCCTTGGTACTCACCAGTCTTCCTTTGTTTGGTATCAACATCATTCACAACTTCGCTTTTGAATGGTCAATGATTTTCATTGCATTTTGTGTAGGTACTTATTCTTTATTCCATGGCTACAAAACACATCACCGATCCTTGCTACCAGTATTTATATTTAGTGCAGGATTTTTATTTTTAATAGCAAAGGAGATCTATCATGATCATGCAACAATCTTGTTATTGCCAGCCATCCTGCTGATCGTATCGGCGCATTATATCAATTATAGATTGTGCAATAAAAACAAATGTGCTTCTCCCCATTATAAGCATTGACAAGACAGGATTTGAAAAATTAAAGAGTTTCTGAAGCTTGTTATAATGAAGGCAATCTTTTCTGCTATAAACTCCATCCTCTTATACTTTTCTACCTTAAATACTCTATATACATTCACCTCTTCACCATTCACTATTCTCCATTCCCCGCCACCACCTAAAACCAATAAAACCCACAATTGCAAAAGGTGCTATCATCAGGTAAAGAATGCCTTTATTCAAACCCAAGGCAGGTTTTTCGCCGAGTTGTTGGGCGGTCTTCGTGCACATAGAGCATTGTGCGGAGACAGAAGAGATGGTTATTAAACAACAAAATATTAATATGAACAGGCCCTTTTTCATTACTACAAAATTACTTGTTATTTGACGGTCAGTTAAAATAATCTACAAAAAAAATCCCGCAAATGCGGGACACTAAGATTTAATATAATTTTTAAGCCATTACCTGCACTTGCTTTCCAGCTCTTTTTCTGTCTTCTTCATTCAGGATAGTTTTGCGAAGCCTCACGCTCTTCGGTGTAACCTCTATACACTCATCCTGTTGTATATATTCCATACATTCTTCCAGGCTCATAAGGATCTTTGGTGCTGCCTTGGAAGCATCATCACTACCACTTGCCCGGTGGTTAGTAAGTTTCTTAGGTTCTGTTGCATTTACAACCAGGTCTCCTGGCTTAATATGCTCGGCGATGATCTGGCCTGCATAAACATCTTCTCCAGGGTCTACAAAAAACCTCCCCCTATCCTGCAATTTATCTATAGAATATCCTGTTGTTTTTTCAGTTGTTTTGCTTAGCAAGACTCCATTACTACGGCCGGGAATAGTGCCTTTCCAGGGTTTATATTCGCTAAAACGATGCGCCATTACAGCCTCGCCGGCTGTGTTTGTAAGCATATTACTTCTTAAGCCTATCAGCCCTCTTGAAGGTATTTCAAATTCAAGATGCTGCATTTCGCCTTTAGTTTCCATTACATGCATCTCGCCTTTACGTTGTGTAACGAGGTCAATTACTTTACCACTATATTCTGCAGGCACATCTACTACCAATATTTCATATGGCTCATGCTTGGTACCATCAATTACTTTAACTAAAACCTGTGGCTGACCAATAGTAAGCTCAAATCCTTCCCGGCGCATGGTTTCAATTAAGATACCAAGGTGAAGGATACCACGACCGAATACATTAAAACTATCTGCACTGTCACTATCTTCTACCCTAAGAGCCAGGTTCTTTTCTGTTTCTTTCATGAGCCTATCACGCAAGTGACGGCTGGTTACAAATTTCCCTTCTTTACCAAAAAATGGTGAGTTATTGATCCCGAACAACATACTCATCGTCGGTTCATCCACGCTTATCACGGGTAAAGCTTCCTGTGTTTCAATATCAGAAATTGTATCTCCAATATTAAATTCTTCCAAACCTACCACCGCACAAATATCTCCTGCCACCACTTCACTCACTTTCTTTTTTCCCATGCCTTCAAAAACATATAGCTCTTTTATTTTCAGCTTTTTCACGCCACCATCAGCTTGCATTAAAGCTATCTGCTGGTTTTCCTTTATTACGCCACGGGCAACTTTTCCTACTGCTATCCTACCCAGGAAAGAAGAATAATCCAGGGAAGTTATCTGCATTTGTGAAGGGCCTTCATTTACTTTTGGTTCAGGAACATATTCTAATATCGCATCCAGTAGAGGAAGTATATTATCTATTTCTGTTAATGAAGTATTCATCCAGCCATTCTTGCTGCTACCATAGATAGTTGGAAAATCTAACTGCTCCTCAGTAGCATCCAGGTTAAAGAAAAGCTCAAACACAGCATCATGTACTTCATCAGGACGACAATTTGGTTTATCTACTTTATTGATCACAACAATAGGATGAAGGCCAAGAGCAAGTGCTTTCTGCAACACAAAACGGGTTTGTGGCATCGGGCCTTCAAATGCATCTACCAATAACAAAACACCATCTGCCATTTTCAATACACGTTCTACTTCGCCTCCAAAATCCGAGTGACCAGGAGTATCAATAACGTTTATCTTAACGTCTTTATATGTAACGGAAACATTCTTACTAAAAATAGTGATGCCACGCTCTCTTTCAAGATCGTTGCTATCCATGATCAGTTCACCGGTTTCCTGGTTGTCCCTGAAAACTTTTGTTGCATGAAGGATCTTATCTACAAGGGTAGTTTTTCCATGATCTACGTGGGCAATGATTGCGATGTTGCGAATTTTCATTTTGTATGCTATTAGTTTCAGGCTTCAGGGCAAGCAATACAAAAGGTACGTTGCGGCTTTAGCTTGCGCTATTTTTTGAGGCGCAAAGGTATGCTTTTACAAT
The DNA here is from genome assembly GCA_039920245.1 of Ferruginibacter sp. Taxonomy (GTDB): domain Bacteria; phylum Bacteroidota; class Bacteroidia; order Chitinophagales; family Chitinophagaceae; genus Ferruginibacter. Next base: position 2,832 of record JBDSEE010000120.1, on the reverse strand, counting down.
GGGATTTCAAGGCAGTTCAGGAAGTTTTAAGGGCGGTTCTACTGTTAAATATGATGTATAACTACAAAATGTTAATGAATTTTATGACAGGCTGCCCTCTCATTAATACACAGCTATTTATTTTTGATCTTCAAATTTAAAATAAGCCTTATGAAAACAAACAAACCTATTCCGCCTTTAATTTTTTGCTTGTTAATGGATCTCATTGGTTGTGCAAGTTTTTCAATTCCATTTATCGGCGAATTTTCTGATATTATATGGGCACCTCTATCTGCTATTATTTTTTATAAAACCTTTGGAAGCAGGATGGGCATTTTCGGGGGAGCCTTTAGTTTTATCGAAGAGTTATTACCTTTTACTGATATAATACCAACCTTTACCATTTCCTGGTTTATAAGATACCGGGCACAAGAAAAAAATAATATGCAAAATATTTCACAAGGAAAATTACTAACCCGTAATAATCTTATACAATCTTATAAATAAGCTGCGGCTTTGCTCAAAATTCCAACTTATTCTTTACTTCTAAGCCCATGGGTCCCCGCCGTAGCAAGAAATGAATTTCTGTATGTACCAGGAAACCTCCATATCTGGCAACATCAAAATAAAATTTTTCTTATCTTACCTCTCAATCTAAAACAACAACTTTATGAAAAAATATTTTCTTCTTCCCCTGCTTGTCTTAAGCATGATGGCTACACAGGCCCAGGTAAGTTTCGATGCACTAAAACTATCTACGCCTTATCCCAAAGCTTTACAAAATCTAAACTTTAGCTTCAACCCAAAAAGCTCGCCTTTGAAGGCTGAAAAAAATATTGAGATTGTCGTGTATGAATTTACCAGCAAAGGCCTGGTCGTTAAAGAACCTATCCTTAAAAATATTGGCGGTATTTATAATGGCACAGTGTTGCTTGATAGTAATGCTAACGTGATTGCTTTTGGCATTAGCAGTGGCGAAACAAAAGACAATAACAGCGGCAAAGGATTTATTGTTCCGGTTTATAACAAAAACAATGAGCCTGTAAAAGGATATTATGTCAACGCAGGTCAATTATATGCAGGCTATGGTGAATATCTTTTTGGTATGGCCAGCGAGCCTCAAAAAAATATGGATTTATTGGAAACAGGATTGAGTAAGTACCCGGAGCTGGAAGGGGAAGCTGATTTTTATACTTTTTATTTAAACGCCATAAACATAGCAAAAAAAACAGAGGCGAAAGCAATCATTCTGGAAAAATTAAAGCAGGTTGAAAGCAAGCCTGTTCTTTCAGAAAGCAATTATACTACCCTGGCCAATTGGTATACACGCCTTAAAATAAAAGAAAAAGCAGATTCATTAAAGTTAGTCAGGAACCAAAAATTTCCTGCAGGTGCGTGGGTAAGGGCCGAGTTAATGGACAACTTTTACAAAGAAAAATCTGCTGAAAAGAAAGCAGCTATTTATGAAAAATATATTGCTTCTGCGAAAGAAAAGATGGATGAGAATATGGTTAATAATATGAAAAGCCAGGTTGCCGATGCATACAACAATGAAAAGAACACAGCTATGTTTACTAAATGGTCTGCTGACTTGCCGATGGGCATTAGAGCCGCATCATACAACAATGTAAGTTGGTATATGGCGGAGAAAGACGAAGACTTGCCAGGGGCAAAAAAAATGAGCGAAGCAGCAGTAGTATGGGCAAAACAACAGGTGAACCATCCCACAGAAAAAAAGCCACTATCCATGACAACCAAACAATGGAATAAAGAACGAGAAGGAACTTATTCTATGTATGGAGATACCTATGCCTATATATTGTACAAGACAGGGGATTATAAAACTGGCCTTACTTATGCAAAAGATGCTGCAACAATTAGGGAATTAAAAGCCCCTGAATATAATGAGCGTTATGCAATGTTGCTGGAAAAAGCCGCACCTGCCGCTGAAGCAAAAACAATTATCGAAGGAATGGTAAAGGCAGGAAAGGCATCACCAAAAACAAAAGAAGTATTAAAAGCATTGTATGCAAAAGAACATAAATCTGAAGGGGGTTTTGACAGTTACCTGGCAACATTGGAAGCAGATGCAAAAATTAAACGAATGGCGGAGATTAGAAAAAGTATGCAAAACAACGTCTCCCCAAAATTTGTATTGAAAGACTGGGAAGGAAAAGAAGTTAGTCTTGAAAGCCTGAAAGGAAAAGTGGTGGTGGTAGATTTTTGGGCTACCTGGTGCGGGCCATGCATAGCTTCAATGCCCGGTATGAAAAAAGCACAGGAAAAACTTGCTGGCCGGGATGATGTAAAATTTCTCTTTGTTGATACCTGGGAAAGCGTGGACAACAAACTTGAAAACTCTAAAGATTTTATGAAGAAAAAAAATTATCCTTTTTATGTGCTCATGGATAATGATAATAAAATGGTTGGTGATTTTGGCGTGAATGGCATTCCTACAAAATTTATTATTGACAAGGATGGTAACATCCGTTTTAAATCTATAGGGTTTGAAGGCAATACAGATGTGCTTGCAGATGAAGTGATAGCGATGGTGGAAATGGCAGCAAAATAAATCTCATGAAATATTTTTATAAAAGAGGCCCATTTGAATTGGGCCTTTTTTTAAATTCCCCGGTCGTAGCACAGGAAGGAATTCGGGAAGCTCAATGACGGTGTTAAGTACTTGTCGTGTACTGAAAATACTTTACACCTGGGGGAGATAATACTGATCGGCATCTGGCATCTCCCCTAAAAAAAACTAAATTTGCATCCCCCATGGCTTTCAAATTACACGCACCATACTCACCAGCAGGCGACCAGCCGGAGGCAATTCAGAACCTGACCAATGGCCTG
>JBDSEE010000119.1:0-5942 GCA_039920245.1 Ferruginibacter sp. | reverse complement strand
GCAGTAGCCAACACATTATCTGCTTTAGCAAATGCTTCTTTCATTTTTAAATTTCCAAACTGGTGGCGCAATTTATCATTGCTTATCACCAGTAAAGTATCAACATGATTTTTCAAGAGCATGATACCTGCTTCTGCCTGCGCAATTCTTTTCTTTCCTTCATAGGCAAACGGTGTGGTTACAATACCCACGGTAAGTATGCCAAGGTCCTTACAAATTTTTGCAAGAATGGGTGCACCACCGGTTCCTGTACCGCCGCCCATGCCTGCAGTGATGAAGGCCATTTTGGTATTTACCTCAAGAATGCGTTTTATTTCTTCAAGGCTTTCTTCTGTTGCCTGCCTGCCAATTGCAGGATTGGCGCCAGCCCCAAGGCCTTGTGTAAGGTGTGGGCCAAGCTGTATTTTATTGGGCACCTTACTTAGTTTAATTGCCTGCGCATCTGTATTGCAGATGATGAAGTTTACACCTTCAATATTTTGTGCAAACATGTGGTTGACTGCATTGCTGCCGCCGCCACCTACTCCTATCACCTTGATGATGGAGCTTTGTTCTTTTGGCAAATCAAAATGGATCATGTGGTTGTTATTTTGAATTTTAAATTTTGAATTCTGAATTAGTAGTTAGTTATTTTGAATTAATTCGTTTAGCTATTAAACAAGTTCGTGTAAATGATTTCTTAAGAATTTAAAATTCAAAATTCATCATTTAAAATAATGTCTTAAAACTTCGTGTCTTCTTCTTCTTTAAACATTTCAATCAGGTTTGTTTTAAAGCTGTCCATAAAACCTTTTAAAGTTTTGCGCTGCTTCATCTTTTTTGGCTCTTCAATAATCATTGATTCTACATCAATATCCAACACTTCATCCTGCGGACATTCAATAGCATTTGCTTTTATAAAATTGCGATCAAACTGCTTGTTCTTGTTTTCATAATCATTGTAGCCTTTCAATATTAATCCTATACAGGTGCTGTACATTGGTTTGGTTAGTTCATCAATATGCCCGCCGGATAAATGTTCATTAGGATAACCGATCCTTGCATTAAGTCCTGTAACGTATTCTGTCAGTTGTAATAAATGTTTAAGCTGCGATCCGCCGCCTGTTAGGATTACACCACCATTCAGTAATTTATTATCAAGACCAACCTGCTTTAAATGATAGGTAACAAAATCCATGATCTCACTCATGCGAGCCTGGATAATATTTGCCAGGTTCTTTACAGAAATTTCTTTTGCTGCCATTCCCCTCAATCCAGGAATTGTTATAAATGCATTTGCTTTTGCTTCATCACTCAATGCACTACCAAACTGAATCTTCATTTGCTCGGCCTGTGTTTTCAAAACACCTAAACCAGTTTTGATATCGTTGGTAATATTCTCACCACCAAAAGGAATTACTGCAGTGTGTTTTAAAATGCCTTCATAAAAAACAGCAAGGTCAGTAGTGCCACCACCAATGTCAACAATAGCAACTCCGGCTTCAAGATCCTGGTCGCACATAACAGCGGCTGCAGAAGCAAGTGGTTGCAGAACAAGATCCTTTGTTTTTAATCCTGCTTTTTCCACACTACGGTTTATGTTGCGTATGGCATTTTTATCTCCCGTGATGATATGAAAGTTCGCACCAACCTTTACACCACTGTATCCAATTGGGTTTGGTATATTCTGAAAATTGTCCACGGTAAATTCCTGTGGTATCACATCAATGATCTGGTCACCAGCCGGAATGTAGGTTCGATATTGATCTGTTATCAGCCTGTCAATTTCTTCCTGCTGAATTTCTTCTTCTGTTTGCTGGCGTACAATGTCGCCCCTCGTTTGCAAACTTTTTATATGATGGCCTGCAATACCTACATACACTTCACTTATCTCCAGGTTTGGGTTGGAAGCATAACAGTTTTCTAAAGCTGTTTGAATTGCTTTAATGGTCTGGTCAATATTAAGCACCATACCATGCTGCACACCGTTGCTGTTGGCCCGGCCAAAGCCAAGGATCTCTAATTTGCCGTGTTCATTTTTGCGGCCGGCAATTGCTGCAATTTTTGTGGTACCGATATCTAAACCTACAATGATGGGTTGTTCCTGGTTCATATGTGTGTGTATTTATAATTTGAGTTTTATTTTAAAAAGTCATTAAGTCATTTGTCATTAGGTCATTGCTCATTAAAATTATTCTCCTCTCTTTGACCTATTGACTTATTGACCTATTGCCCTACTGCCCCCCTTCTTCTCTTTGTAAACTATGTTGTATCAGGTTAATGTCTGTTGTGTTCTTATCATTATCCTGTGCAAATCTTACCAATGAATCCGATGCTTCTTTTGCTGCTTTTATAGCTATGAACTTCATTAATTGCATTGTCTTTAATGAGTCTGCAATAATATCTGCTTCACCCCTGATACGTGCTACCACCTGGTCTTTGTACTGAAGGTCTATCACATTGTACTTGCTCCAACCTGCTTTTGACATAACCTGGCTATAAAACAATTTTAATTTTTCAAATTTTTGTTTTGCATTCGTTGCATCACCAAAAGAGATCGTCTGGTTTCCTATTTTGGGCACCATCTCAAAATTCTTTTCCGTCGTTATATCCACTTGCTCAACAAGTGCCTGTAGGAATGGATCTGCATTAATGATCACTGTTAGCCGGCGCACGCCATTCAATAGTATGCTATCATTTTTGGAAAGTACTTTTGCTCCAGTTGGAAATCCCGTAAATATGGGAACCCTTGCTGAAAATTTTTCACTTAGCGGTAATATGGTGAGGCAACTATCAATGTAAAAAGTATACCCATCGGCGGCAAAAATTCTCGCTATCGGTTCACGCTCCTCTACTTCCACTTTCAATATTTCGTTGTTATCAAAATATACTTCAGCAGTCCTTATCCATACATTTTTCTTCAGGGTATTCTCCATATCCATTAGCCTGAACTTGTTCAATGATTTACCAACTGTACCTCCACCTGCAAACCGGTTAATAATTACTTCCACATCTTTTTTATCTATAAAAAAATTATTACTTACGCCGCTGATATTCACTTCCAGTCCTTTGCATTTCTTGCCCTCCTTTAATTGCATGGCAGAAATAAGCAGCATAACAAGTCCTGCGCCCGCAAGCACCCACAAGCAGGTAAAAAAGATGTTCAATATTTTTGACTTAGATACCATTATTTTTTTTCAAATATATTTTTAACCGGTTCTATCATCATATCTATGTCTCCAGCTCCGCACATGATCAACAACTCTTTCGGTTCCCTTTTCAAATAATCAAGCAGCTCTATTCCAGCCAGCATTTTTTTTTTTGCAATTGTTAGTTTGTCGTAAATGAGCTGGCTGGTAACTCCTTCAATTGGTAATTCCCTTGCAGGATAGATCGGCAATAAAATCGTTTCATCTGCCATGCTCAATGCTTTTGCAAATCCATCTGCAAGATCCTTCGTCCTGCTAAACAAATGTGGCTGAAAAACCACGGTGCATATTTTATCCGGGTATAAATTCTTTGCTCCCGAGATCAATGCTTCCAGTTCCTGCGGATGATGTGCGTAATCATCGATCATGACCAGCCCTTCCCGATTAATTATGTATTCAAACCTTCTTTTCACACCTTTAAATGAAGCGACTGCAGCTATTATTTTTTTATCCTCAATATTCAGATCAATTGCAATAACAATTGCTGCAATTGCATTCTCAATATTGTGAAGTCCACCCATTGAAAGCCTTATTCCTTCTAATGTTTTGTTCTTTACCTGCACATCAAAAAAGTATTGCCCTTTTTCAATTTTAATATTCTTTGCATGTGCATCTGCTTTATTATTCTCTAATGCATAACTCAATTGTCTCGTAGTTCTAAGGTCCTTTGCTCTTTGCAAACCATATTTATGGATCAGCAAGCCATTATGTTTTACCCTGCCTGAAAAATCTATAAAAGCATCCTGCATATTTTTTTCAGTGCCATAAATATCCAGGTGATCTGCATCCATCGCAGTAATGACAGCGATGGATGGATCCAGCTTCAAAAAACTTCTATCATATTCATCTGCCTCTACCACGTTCACATTATTATCACTGCTCCAGAAATTGGTTTCATAATTAGTACTTATACCACCCAGGAATGCATTGCAGCCATATCCACTGTGTCTCAATATATGTGCAACCATTGCACTGGTGGTGGTTTTACCATGTGTACCGGCAATGCAGATATTAAAACCGTCTGTGGTTATTAAGGCCAATGCATCGCTTCTTTTCATGAGAGCATAACCATTGTCCCGATAAAAATTCAGTTCTGCATGTTCCGCAGGAATAGCAGGAGTATACACAACTATTGATGCAGTTTTATCCAGCAATGAAACATCATCAGTGTAATGGATATTCATTCCCTCTTTCTCAAGTTGCTGAGTAAAAGCGGAGCAAGTCTTGTCATAGCCACTCACTTTAATGCCTTTCTCATTATAATACCTGGCAATGGCGCTCATACCAATGCCACCGATGCCAATGAAATAAACAGCCTCAATGCCTTTGACCTCACCCCCCGCCCTCTCTGAGGGAGAGGGAGCTAAATGCATTTTTAAATTATTTGATGTGCTGATATTCAATTATATTTTTATTTGCTTGCTGTCAATTAATCGTTTAGTACTGTTCTTGCAATAATTTCATCTGCATTTAAAACTGCCATTGTAGCAATGTTTTTTTTTAATCCCTGCTGTTGCGATTCGTTGGATGACAAATCCAACAATGCGGGAATTAATTTTTCCTGGACATCTGCATTTGGTATCATAAGTGCCGCATTAATTTCAACCAGTTTTTTTGCATTTTCTGTTTGATGGTCTTCTGCTGCAAATGGATATGGAACAAATATCACCGGCTTTTGCACGACACATAATTCAGCGATTGCCATTGCACCACTGCGGCTTATCACAATATCAGCAGCCGCATAAGCATATTCCATCTGGCTAATAAAATCTTTAACAACAATTTCTTTCCTTCCATTACCTGCAGCTAAGGCCTGTTGCAAATATGGTTTACCCGTTTGCCATATCAATTGAAGATTGCCTTGTGAAAAAGCCTCGAGGTTTTTTGCAATCGCCTCATTAATACTCTGTGCGCCTAAACTTCCACCAAGACTGAGTACAGTCTTTTTTGTTTCCTCCAAACCAAAAAAATCCAGTGCTTCTTTTTTTGATACTTTATCAGAAGCAATACTTTGTCTCACCGGGTTTCCCGAGATGACAATTTTTCCAGCGGGAAAAAATTTTTGCATGCCTTCAGTTGCCGTGAAAATTCTCCTCGCTTTTTTTCCCAATAAAATATTACTCTTGCCTGCAAAGGAATTACTCTCGTGTATATAGGTATCAATCCCTCTAGCCTGGGCATATCGTAACACGGGAAAGCTGGAATAACCACCAACACCGATTACTGCATCTGGCTTAAAATTTTTTATAAGCTTTGAGACCTGCACAAAACTGTACAACAATTTGAACGGCAATAAAACATTTTTTATCAAAGAACTCCTGTTATAACCTGCTATTTCAATTCCTTCTATTTTATAACCAGCCTGCGGCACTCTCTCCATTTCCATTTTGCCACTTGCACCAATAAATAAGATCTCAGTTTGCGGCGCTTGTCTTTTTAATGCATTTGCAATTGCTATTGCCGGAAAAATATGCCCGCCGGTTCCCCCACCTGCAATGATGATGCGAAGCCCGGCGCCCCTGCCCCCCAAAGGTGGATTCACTGAACTTTTTATTTTTTCTTCAACATTCATTTTATTTGTTACACACTATTTTTTTTGTTGCCCAATGGTATTCAGTACAAGTGAGTGACACAACGATGTTCCATAAAGGAGCATATGCTGGTAACAAAACTTTACTCTTCAATATTTTTTTCAACAACAACAACCTGGGCTGTGCCTTCCTGTTGTTCTACATTTCTTGCCACACTCAAAAT
>JBDSEE010000118.1:0-23811 GCA_039920245.1 Ferruginibacter sp. | reverse complement strand
CTTAACCTCATACATATCCATGTCTTTATCATTCTCTTTGCTTGCCTCCTCAATTTCGTAGCCAGGATATTGGGTTTTAATTGTGTTATTCACTGCATCTGGCAGGCCACTATTGTTGACAAGCTTTGTAGAGGTTTTTACCCATTCTCCATAATTATCATACCAGCTCGTATAATCATTGCCATCTGAATTGAAATGAACATAATAATATTTTTCATCCATTTTCATGTTATCATTTTCAATGGGTTCATACTGCATCCATGCAACTCGTTCTGCTTTAGGATATTTTTTACTAAAGGACACTGATACAGGCTGAGGTACATCAGCGGTAGTGAGCTCGACAGATTTTCCATCTGTAGCAGCCACTTTAGCGACGTCTTTGATATCAGTGGATGTAGTTGCAACGGTGTCTTTTTTTTCATTGTTGCAGCTCATGACCATAAGGACAGCAAAAGCAACAATCATTGGTTTTATTTTTTTCATTTTTTAAAGTTTGCTTTCCATATCATGAAAACTATGCCATAGAATACAAATAAAGCTATCAGGCTTCAAAATTGTAGCTAACTTTCCATAATCTTTTTAACCATAATAATCTTTTTATGAAAAAAAATGTACGTTTTTTATTTATCAGTTGCCTGGCCATGGTAATAAATGTGTCCCAAGCCGCAGTTGTTTTTCCTTCAGCAAATCCCACCGCTGTCACAGAAAAACCTTATGTGTTGAACCCTGTTGATGCTATGAAATCTGCGCTGGCCGATTTTAAGAATTTAAGCAGGAAAGAAAGAAAAGACAGGATCAAAGAAGTTAAGCATGCATTGAAAGATATGAAGAAGCAAAAAGCAGCAGGTGAACCCAGTACAAACACTGTTCTGCTGGTTATCCTAGCTATCCTTCTACCTCCACTGGCTGTATACCTTCATGAAGGCGTTATCAATAATAAATTCTGGCTGGATCTTGTTTTGACATTATTGTTTTTTATTCCAGGAGTTATCTACGCATTGATCGTTGTGCTGGGTAAAGACTAAAAGATATTTTATTTTTCTTAAAAGGCTGCAAAATATTGCGGCCTTTTTTTATTGAAGCTTTATACGTGGATCTAACCTTACATATAAAAAATCAGCCAGGATATTTACTAAAACAAAAATAAAAGCACTCAACAGCACAGCGCCCATTACGACCGGGTAGTCGAGTTTTTCCAATGCATCTACGGTTGTTTTACCTATCCCCTTCCAGCCAAATACATATTCAATAAAAAATGCTCCAGCCAGCAATTCTGCAAACCAACCGGTAATGGCAGTAATAACAGGATTTAAGGCATTACGTAAAGCGTGCCTGAAATAAATTGGTTTTTTATCAAGGCCTTTTGCATAGGCGGTCCTAATGAAATCCTGGCTCAGCACATCTAACATGGAACTCCGGGTAAGTTGGCTAATGATTGCCAGCGGCCGTATTCCCAATGTGAAAGCCGGTAGAATCAAATTTTTAATAGCAAGATATTGCTCCCCTGTCACTTCATCAATTTCATACAAACTACCGGTTAGGTTTAGCCCAGTGAAACTATGCAATACTATTCCGAAAAAATAAGCGATTAAAATAGCCATAAAAAAAGATGGTGCAGATATACCTACTATACTTGCCATGATCGCTGACCTGTCTATCCAGGAATCTTTTTTCCATGCTGCAATTACCCCCAGTAAAATCCCAAAAAAGGTTGCAAAGAGCATGGCAGTGAATGTAAGTACGATGGTTCCGGGCAAGGCATCGGCCAATACTTTTGATGTAGTTTTCTTTGTCTGGTAACTCCTTCCGAGGTAAGGAAGCTTTAGACCTATTTTTTTATGACCACCGATAAAAAACCCCTTTAGTTCCTTCTTCTGTATCTCATCCTGTGTATGTATGGCGATTGGTGATACGTCATTGAGGTATAAGATAAATTGTTTCCATACAGGTTTATCCAGGTATAATTCCTTGCGGATATTATCCATTGTTTTTTTATCTCCTGTTTGCCCAACGATCAAACGGGCAGGATCGCCAAAACCCTGGAACATAAAAAAAACAAGCGTTGTCACACCGAGCATTACCATGATGGCATAAGCTATTTTTTTTACCAGGTACTGCATGAGATATTATTATTTAAGATCGGCCCAGCTTCTTTTATCCAGCACTACCGGGCCATGCATCATGTATAAGGATGGATTAACTCTTGCAGCTGTCTTGATTGCTGTTGCATCTGCGCTCAAAAATTTATCTGCCTGCAAATTATTTTTACTAAAGAAAATCTCTAATGCTTCTCTTTGTGCCGTAATTATAAAAACAGGCTTAGCCTCTTTTTTTGCGTTGTTATAAAAGTCTTTATACTTCTTTATCCAACCATCATTAGGCGGGATATCTTTTATAAAGAACAAATAATAATCAGTACCTGTATTTAAAACACTATCCGTAACATCATTCCCATCAATATCTGCCAGAGAGAAATCATTTATGAGCGGAACATTGTTATTTCCTTTCTGCACTAATGTTTGCTTTCTTTCAAAAAATGTCCAGCTACTGTCTGGTAGCGAAGAAGCAGGAAACTCCTTCTTTTCGCCAGCCTTCTGGTAAATAAAATTATAGTCATATTTATCCTGCACAGCATTGGCCGGCATTTTTCTTAGCTCAAGTAAATTATTGCCTTTTCTGTAAGGCAGGCAATCTATTACCGGCAGATGGAGCAACACATACCATTGTAAAAACGCTGCCCCAAAAATTGAGATCAACATTATTGAATTTGTGATAGCCGGGCGTTCTACCGGTTGAATATAGGATCGCTTTACTAATAATAACAATGAGCATAAAAGTAAGATGATGTCCTTGGTAAAAGTTTGAATGGGTGTTAATGGAATACAATCTCCAAAGCAACCACATGCTCTTATTTTACCACTGAACAAAACATAACTTGTAAGAAAAGTAAAGAAAATAATCAGCAACAACAATATCCAAGTTGTGATCTTTCTCTGCCAACCTAAAAGCAAGGCAACACCTACAGCAACTTCCAGGGTGATCATAATAATAGAAAAAGGAAGAGCATAATCATTTAGCGATAGCATTATGCTTTTCATAAATCCTGCATTTGCCCAGGCTTCAAAAAATTCCTGCATTTTGTAAGCAAGCCCCCGGGGATCTATTGCCTTCACAAGACCCGAAAAAATAAATAATAAACCTGTAAAAATTCTTGCAATGGTTACAGCTACTTTCATTGTGATGGATTGTTTTTTTCGTCCATAAGTATGAGGGCAAAAACTGCATAATTTAAAATGTCAAAAAAATTTGCATCGATACCTTCGCTTGCAATTGTTTTGCCTTCGTTGGAAATGATCTGTTTGATACGTAATATTTTTGCAAGGACCAGGTCTGCAAAACTTTCCTGGCTCATCATTCTCCATGCTTCTCCATAATCATGATTTTTATCCTGCATTAATGCAACCGCCATATTAATTTTTTCATCATAGCGCCGTGACACTTCATCCACTGAAAGCTGCTCTGGTTCATCATCTTCAAAATCGAGTTGTATCAGGCCAATCACTGCATAATTTACAATCCCTTGAAATTCACTTTTTATATCATCGCCAATCTTCTGCAATTGTTTTTCCTGGATAGTTCTTATCCTGCGTGCTTTTATATATACCTGGTCGGCAACGGAGATTGTTCGGTAAACCCTCCACGAAGTACCATAGTCGGCTGTTTTTTTTAGAAAAGTATTTTTACAGGCGGCAATTTCGTTCCCGTACTGTATGTTAGTTTGCTGCATTAACTCCTTATAAGATTTAGTTGCTAATTTGTGGTTACAACCAAAAATACAATTAACCAATCAATGTATAGCATCAACTGCCGGGGAAAAATTTACGATACCAGTTCGCCTTTGATCATGGGCATTATAAATGCAACACCTGATTCTTTCTATGAAGGTCATCTTCAAAAATCAAATGACGATATTTTAAGGTTGGCGGAAAAAATGATTGGAGATGGTGCAGATATTCTGGACATTGGCGGACAAAGCAGCAGGCCGGGTAGCGACTTTATCCCGGCTGAAGAAGAAATGAACCGGGTAATGCCTGTAATAAAAATAATCAGGAATGCATTTCCTAAAATCGTAATATCGATTGACAGTTTTAATAGTGCTGTTGCTGCGAAAGCAATTGAATCTGGCGCAGACATCGTTAATGATATTAGCGGTGGAAATATGGATGAAGCCATGATACTTACTGTGGCGAAATTAAAAGTGCCCTATATCTGTATGCATATGAAGGGCACGCCACAAACCATGCAGCAACATGCACATTACGAAAATATGTTGACCGAAATACTTGATTATTGTATTCAGCGAGTATCTGTTTGCAGGGCTGCCGGAATTAATGATATTATTATTGACCCAGGCTTTGGTTTTTCAAAAACAATTGATCAGAATTTTTTACTATTGAAATCATTCAAAATCTTCCGAGCCTTGGGTGTGCCAGTACTGGCAGGGCTTTCGAGAAAAAGCACGATCTATAAAACGCTGGATGTAGATGTAAAAGATTCGCTGAACGGAACAACAGTTTTAAATACGATTGCATTGATGAATGGTGCAAACATACTCAGGGTGCATGATGTGAAAGAAGCAAAACAGGCCCAGTTACTATACTCAAAAATATATGTATAAAAAAAGACTGCCATTCAGCAGCCTTTTTTCAAAAAAATTTCTATAATTCTTATTTGTTGGCAGGAGCAGGATTTGCTTTGCTGATACTATCCGTAAATCTTTTTTGCATGGCGGCAGTCTTTTTCTGCTGTGCATCGGCTGCTGTTTTAGCCTGGGCCCTTGATAATACATCCACAACCTCCACATCGAAAACCAGTGTTGTGAATGGTGGAATATCCGGTCCGGCTCCCTGGGCTCCATAGGCCAGTGAAGAAGGTACATACAACTTTGCTTTAGCGCCTTTATTCAATAATTTCAAGCCATCTGACCAGCCACGAATAACGGTTATACCCAGTGAAGGATCATTGGTCATATTTGCCAGCAAAGGCTCCACGTGGTTGAATGAAGGTTCAACATTAGAATCAAAAGCTTTGCCTTCAAGTGTTTTACCTGTATAATTTATTTTTGCAACCACCGAAGTATCTATGTTAGCTCCTGTTCCTGGCTGTATCACCTGCACATAAGTTCCTAATGGAGCTTTTACTGCCTGTACATTATTCTTAGAAAGATAATCTTTGATCTTTGCATCATCCTTTACCAATTGCACTTCTTCTTCTTTCTTTTGGTTTTCCTGTGCCATTGCCATGGATGCATTTCTTGCACTGTCTGCCTGAGTTTTATCGGTAAAAACATTCAGCACTTTTACGGTTGTTACCAGGTAATTTCCTTTCTTGATAAAAGGAGGCATGCTTTCAGGAGACTTTTTAAATGCTGAATCGGTAAGGATCCTTATCACCAGGCTATCACCTTTTCTTAGTTGCTTTAAAATATCATAATACTGTTTTGGCGTATTGATAGAGTCAAGCATCTCTACGATGGGTGCCATTTTACGTGAATCGCTTAATACAGAGTCCTTTTTATTTTTGTTGTAAAACTGGCTGATATGCATTTGTATAAAATCGCCATATTTTACTGTAGGGCCGGAACCGCTTGATATAATTTTATATTCAAGGTCTTCTCCGCCTTTTTTAAAGGATTCTTCTTTACATGCAGTTAGCGACAAAGTTGCCAGTAAAACTACATACGTGAATTTTCTCATTTTGATTATTGATTTATTTTTTAGAATGAATATGTACAAAGTTTATCAGCATTTTCTTTCATGGCAGTTATGAATTGTGCAACTACATTATCCAGGGTTTCCCTGCTTTGGCCACCTGCTGCATTTATATGCCCACCGCCATTAAAATAAGTCCTGGCAAATTCATTTACATCAATCGCACCCTTACTCCTGAATGAACATTTCCTTTCTTCTCCCCTATCTATAATGATGGCAGCAAGCCGTATGCCTTCGATACTTAAAGGATAATTTACCAATCCTTCGGTATCACCTGTTTTAATATCGTATTTTAATATATCCTGTGCTGGCACTGCAATTAAAGCAGTATTATATTCGTAAAAAACCTGCATTCGGTTTAGCAACACATTACCCATAAACCTTAGCCTGTTCTCTGAAAAATTATCATAGATCGCTTCATGAACCAGGCTATGTTCCAGCCCGATCTCTTTTAACGCAGCAACTAACCTGTGCACATCTGCACTCGTGGAAGGAAAGCGGAACGATCCTGTATCGGTCATTACACCTGCGTAAATGCATTCAGCAGATTCCTTTGTTATTTTATCAGCCATGCCGGATGCAGAAATAAAATCATATACCATCTCGGCTGTTGAACTTTTGCTGGTATCACTTACGCCGTATGCAAACATTTCTTCCTGTGGCTGCTGGTGATGATCAATCAGTATCCGTTTACCTGTTGCAGCAACAAGAGGTTCTTCCATTTTCTTTGTACGCCCCAGCGTATTAAAATCCAGGCAGAATATCCAGTCTGCGCCAGCTATTAGCTTATTGGCATTTTCTGTAAATTTCTCATAATCCACTACAAGACTACAGCCAGGCATCCAGTTTAAGAAAGAAGCCCAATTCGTAGGAGAAATAACAGTGATCTCATGACCAAATTGAAAAAGAAAATGGTATAGTCCCAATGCTGAACCCATAGCATCACCATCAGGCTTTTGATGCATGGTGATAATTATCTTTTTGGGAGTGGTAATCTCCGGGAAAATATGAGCGATTGCTTGCATGAAGGGCGCAAAAGTAAGGGTAAAAAGGCAAACATCCATAGCCGCTTACTATATGAAGGTTATTGAAGTAACCCTTGTTGAAAAGTTAGAATAGCCTTAACACTTTCTTTAGCTTATATCAAGTTCCAGCCACATAGGCCGGTGATCTGAAAGATAATATTTGATATAGTCCTTAAACTCTTTTTTGGTGTGGGAATTATAAATATCAGCAAAGACGGCATTATCAAAAGGAAATACCCCTTGTGATATTATCCTTGTTTTGGCATCTGGTAAAAATGCGATCTGGTCGTACATTTTATCATCACTGATATTAGAATATATTTTTGTTGTATGTGCCGGCAATAAAAGCCCTCTTGCAACCAATGCTTTATATATTTTATTATTCTCATCGATCATCGGTAAGTTAAAATCTCCCAGGGCAAACACATTTTTAATACCATTAAAACTGTATTTACTTTTCCCCCTGAGCTCTGCCCATCGTCCTACACAATATGCTTCCAGGCATCTCCGGTTGATAGATTTCTCTTCCGTATCATCACCAAAGTATAAATGAACTCCAAGCAAAATAAATTCAAAATTCTTTATGCGAAAACTTGCCATATATGGGCAACGGTCAAAGCCTTCAAAGGTTTGTGCCACGCCAGTTATTTTAATACTAGGGTACTCACTTGGAGGAATTGAGAGTTCTGCAACTTCCTGCAACAAGGTTATTTTCCTGCTATTGTAAATAAAAGCTATCCGCTCATTATTGCCGCCTTCATCGCTAAAAATGAATTTGTAAGTCTTACCCATAAAGGCAACGATTCTTTGAAAGTCATTACTGTTCTCCTTGGTCTCCTGTACGGATATGATATCGAACCATGAAAGTATTTCTGCCAAAATCTTTAAATGACTTTCTTCTCTTTCCTGCGCACCAAGATTGGCAATATTCCAGGTAGCTATGCGTAAATTGTTTTCTGTTGATGCCGGGATTTTAATATCCGGCTTGCTGTCACGATACGCACGAATTGCTTTTATTTCTTTGGATAAATTGACGGTATATGGAAATGCTGGTTTTGGAAATGAGGGCATTGTTAATAGTGAATGGTGAATAGTGAAAGATTAAGTTTGTAGTGACAGATGATGGAAATAAATAAAAACTTTTTTAAAATTGTAAATCTCTTGCTTCAAATAACTGGTTTGGCTTTTTGCCAAGTATCCTGAACAGCACAGAATTTAATGTAAAAGCATCCTTATCGAAACCATCATGAGACTCGCTCCTGCATATATCCGGACCAATTCTTTTTGAAGATTCTGCTGACCCTGCAATTACCAATGCCGGCCACTCACCTGGTTTTGTTTTAAATAATTTAGAAATTATTGGATCAATCCATGCCTTTTCCAATGAAGCGTTCCGGCCGTTTACAAATCGTTCCATACCCAGCAATGGGGTGTCTCTTTTAGTTTCAAAGGAATTACTTACGAGGTACAAGAGTGATTTTCCATATGCCTTTACATTGTCGTCCCTTTCTCCTACATCACTTAAAATATACATGGTAGGCACGGGGCATTCTTTACTTTGAATATGAGGAAGAATTTTTTCTTTAAAAGCAGCAATGGAAATGGCCGGTGCCATAAACTGCACAGAACGTATCGGCACACCAATGCGAAGCAAGGTATCAATGGCACTTGCTGTAAATATAGATCCTGCGCTATGTGCTACAATATGCAATTCCCAGTTGGCCCTGTTATTAGTGTCCACCTCACTAAATGCTTTCAACGCTTCGGTGGCAACTATATCCATCGCCCTGCCGGGACGGGAAGCCATTACTGCATTTTCTTTCATCTCGTTCCATAACAAGGTTCCTGGTTTGGATGCAGTTAGTTCAAAAGTCCTGTCCAGGATATCTGCTGCGCCTTCTCTGAGCTTATTCAACCAGTTGGTGCCAGCTTTATCATCAGAAGCAAACACATCAAGAAGGTCCTTTTTTAGGGATGTCCAAAAGTCTGTCTCCCACATAATGTGTACAGGATATATTTCGTTTGCCAGGCAAACATCTCTAAAACTAATGATGCGACTGGCGACTTCTTTTTCATTATTAAGACCACTATGCAGGTAAAGCATGATGCGTTTCTTTTTCCAGTTTGCAGCAGTGGTTGCAATGGTTTCAAACATGCGTATTACGTCATCTTTTGTTGTCCAGTAATTCCCCGAATCGGAAAGATTACCATTATTACCAACGTTTATCACATAAGGTCTTATTTGCTCAAGCGGTATCATCTGGGATGCTCTTTGTTTTCCTGAGCCCGTGTCTGCGTGACCCTTGCGCCAAAGGTTAAGATCTACCGGAACACCCAACTGTGCTACCCAGCAGTCTGATGCGTGAAGGATCCAGTCTTCATAAGGCAATACAGCAAAGCCTTTATGCCCCCAACTTTTACCCCAGGAGTTTTGAATAATAAATCCATCTTTGGTATACCCAACGATGGCTACTGCATGACCGTCTACGGCCCGGCCCTTGCGTTGGATAATCGGCAATCTTATTTTTTTATTCTCTTCATGGTAGCAATACTCATACACCCGAAAAAAATCTCCGGGGTAATCCCAACCTGAATGCACCATCAGCGTGGCGTACAAAATGCCGGCCTCATTCAAAGCCGAATGCATATCTCTTACATTGCGGTGCAATACCCTGTAATAGGCACCAGCCGGGATATCCAGCGCTTCTTTAGCTTTTGCCTCATCAAAATGTTTTACTCCAAATAAATTATCCTTCCAGGAATTCCTGGTTACCACACCATGAGATGACCATCCTTTCATTGTCCCTCTTGCAGAAGAACCTTCATAATTTTCACCAGGCCATTCATCATATCTTCTTGCCATTTCATAGAGCATTCTCGGGCTTGCTCCATGTTTTTCAATGCCTTCAGCTTTGCACCTTCCATTCACTGCCATGTGATAATTAATATTTGCTGCCAGCGCAAAGCCAGTGCAGGCACCTTCTTCACCCTGGTTGAGTATTGCGGGCACATTGTCGCAATTGATGAGAATATCAGGCAATGCATTTAAAGATGGCTGGTAAAACCAATCTCTTACGTCGATCTTGTCAGGGAATGCATCCAGTTTTTTCTTCGATCTAGTTGCAGCAGATTTTGAAACAGGTTTAGGTCGTTGCATGATTGCTGCCGGTCTTGTTGTCTTTGGGGAAGAAGATTCAGGAGACATAAAGTTTGTTTTGGTATTTAAAAAAACAGGACAGGAATTTGGATTACTAAAGGACACCGAGTACTGTGTCAATTGTTTTTTGCAGCACGCCCATGGCAGCATTGGCAGCATTCTGAGCGGTTATTTTACTTATAATTGCAATTGCATGAAGTTCAGATTCCAAAATATTTTTTTCATCCACAAGCCGCTCTTTAAAAAAAATTTCACTTATTTGGTTTTGCAATCTCAGGCTTGCTAATAATTCAAGTCGCCATTTCCTGCTTTGCAAAAAATTATTGGCAGTACCTTTTACAATCTTCCAGTCTTCTTTTACTTCGCCCTTAACTGCGGTGAGCATTTCAGAAAGCACTTCATCTATGTTGAATGTCATATTTTAAATTTTTATGTAAATGATCAAAAGAATTTATTGCCGGTTATTTTGCTTTTTTCAAAGCCATTTCTTCTATTAGTACTGGTTTCCAAAAGGCTTTTAATTGTTCGTTATAAATAAGGAACTCACCATTGGATAGTGTATTTCTCGACCGGTGATCTTCCATTGCCTTAGTGAAGAAGTCCTTTAACTTTTGAACAGAAGCGACGATGTCTGTTGCCTTTGGCCTGGTCTCGTTCTTAAATAATATTGAATTTATTTCCACAGCTACGGAAAGATATTTATCGGCATATAAACTATAATTCTTTTTATCCGGGGCGGCGCTCATCATTTCCATGTAAAGCCGGTCACTCATTTTTGCCCCTTCTGTTATCTGCTGCTCTATCTCAGCGCTATGTGCAGGAACCAGTTGCACACTGCAACCGGAAATGAAGAAGGCAAGCAGCAAAGCAGCAGGTATAATTTTTGGCAACCGGGAAATGCTGAATTGTTTTTTTAGTATCATTTTAAATTTTATTTTATTTCTATAAAAACTTTATAGCCACAACAAGTCGTGAGAAAAAATAGATCAATAAATTCCAGGAGATAAAAGGGGGCGATCTTTCTAAGTTGCTAAATAGATTTTAGTAACACCAGGATGTTGGGGATTAAGGCATTAAAGATTAAAAAAAGAAATAAAGAAAACAAATAATTTGAAAAATAGTTTTTAACCAAATAAGCAGGGTTGCTTTTTTGCCATTCCTTATCTTTGCGCCCAAAATAAAAAAATAATGAGCAACAGAACTTTCACCATGATCAAACCAGATGCTACAGAAAAAGGCAGCACTGGTGGAATATTAGCTATGATTAATAAAGCGGGCTTCAGGATTGTAGCTATGAAAATGACCCAACTTAGTCCAGAGAAAGCAGGCCAGTTCTATGAAGTACATAAGGCACGCCCTTTTTACGGAGAACTTGTTGAGTTTATGAGCCGTGGTCCTATTACTGCAGTCATTCTTGAGAAAGAAAATGCCGTGGAAGATTTCAGGAAGCTCATTGGTGCAACCAATCCTGCAGAAGCAGCTGAGGGAACCATTCGTAAATTGTATGCAACTTCTATTGGTGAGAATGCAGTTCATGGAAGTGATAGCGATGAGAACGCTAAAATAGAAGGCGATTTCTTTTTCAGTAAACTTGAACAATTTTAAGCATAATATGTTCTTTGAAAGGCCGCAGTTCATGCGGCTTTTTTTATGCAAATGAATCTTACTTTTAGCGAATGCAGGTATCATTAACCATTATCAGGTATCCAAAAAGATTTGTCCCTATTGCTTTACTTGCAATGGCTTTCCATCGCTTACCGTTATGGCTGAATAAAAATATCAGCTTCTATAAACTCATGGGATCTGGCAGGAATGGAACTTTTGATAAGCATCCTGACTGGCAGCAATGGGCGATTTTTATGGTAAGAAAAAATGCAATTGATATTACTGAACTAAATGAATCATTATATTATAAAAAGTTGTTTGGAAATTTAATTGCAGGTTGGTTTAAATTTTTTAAATGCGAAACCTGGACTGTCTTTTTAGAACCTGTTGTATCTCATGGTTCCTGGGATGGATCGAATCCCTTTGGAAAAATTCAAGCCCATCAAAACCTGGAGGGAACTATTGCTGTATTGACCAGGGCAACGATCCATTATAACAAGTTGAAAGCATTCTGGGCAAATGTGCCACAAGTTCAAATACAAATGCAACATGCAGAAGGATTGATAGTGTCCTTTGGTATTGGAGAAGTGCCATTTATAAAACAGGCGACATTTAGTGTATGGAGTTCTGAAAGTGCCATGAAAGCTTTTGCCTACGATATGCAGCAACATAAAGATGTTATTAAAAAGACCAGGGACGAAGGATGGTATAGAGAAGAAATGTTTTCCCGTTTCCTTGTATTGGGAACAAGGGGTTCAATCAATGGTATTGATCCGTTAGCGGAAATAGGATAAGAAACTAATTCCTTAAATTGCTGAAACATTCGCCTGGAAAAATTGCTACGATTGCCAAACATAAAGATCATGTATGAAAAATATTAAGCTGATAGAAGTTCCATCAGAAATTGGTGCAGGAACAAGAGGCGCAAGCCTTGGAATTGATGCCATAAAAATTGCCGCCCTGGATTTTATGAGCAATTTCTTTGTTCATTTTCCTTCTGAAAAAATAGAACCGCTTAATAACCTTTTATTTGAACCCATACAATCTCCTTATGGCAAACGAATTCAAGGTGTGGTGACAATGTATGAGCGTGTGAGCCAGGCAGTGTGTGACAGCATGAAAAATAATTTTTTCCCTGTGCTGCTTAGTGGCGATCATAGCAACTCTGGAGGAACCATTGCTGGAATTAAAATGGCAAAACCCAAAAGCAAGCTTGGTATCATCTGGATAGATGCACATGCCGACCTGCACACTCCCTATACAACTCCGTCGGGCAATATGCATGGAATGCCACTGGCAACAGCTATAGCAGAAGACAACCTTGATATGAAAGTACATGACCTGGATGAGAAGACATCCAAGTACTGGAACATGCTGAAGAACATGGGCAAGGACGGCCAAAAAGTTTTGCCGGAAGATATCGTTTTCATTTCACTTCGTGATTATGAAAAGGAAGAAAAGCACCTCATTGAGAAATATGGTATGAAGGTAATTACCACAAGTGAAGTAAGGCGAAATGGTGCAGAGAATGCCAGCAGGAAAGCATTAAGACACTTGAGTGACTGCACAGATATTTATGTAAGCTTTGATGTGGACAGCCTGGATTCAGCCATATCGAAAGGAACCGGCACACCCGTGAATAACGGCCTGAAAGAAAGGGAAGCGGAAGATCTCATTAGTAAATTCATGCAAAACCGGAAAGTATGTTGCTTCGAAATCACAGAAGTAAACCCTACGCTTGATAAAGAAAACCTTATGGCAGAAATTGCTTTTAATATTTTACAACGCAGCGTGAATGTGCTGATGATGAATTAATCGTATGAAAAAAATTCTTATAATTGCGATCCTCGCTATTGTTTCTCAAAATAGTTTTTGTCAACCAAAAGCTTATACAGACAGTATAAAAAAATACCAGGCTGACTATGTAAAAACTCATGAAGTAGTAAAAGGTGTGGACAGGAAATATTTAAAATTCTTTCCTGTGCTAAAGAAATATAACGTGCTGGCAAGCTTTGAAAAAATTTCGTACAGCAGTGTACTCATCATGAAAACGTCTGGAAAAATTCAAAAAGATTTTATTCGATATGGTTACCTGCATTTTATTTTTGATCACAAACCATACAAACTTACCCTCTACCAAAGTATAACATTAAAAACAAAGGCAGGGTTTGAAGATTATCTTTTCCTGCCCTTTACAGATGCTACCAGTGGAGAACAAACCTATGGCGGAGGCCGTTATATTGATTTTAAATTATCGGATATCATAAATAATACTCTTGCACTTGATTTTAATAAGGCCTACAATCCATACTGTGCTTATACTACCGGTTACAATTGTCCCATCCCACCAAGAGAAAACAATCTTTCGATTGCCGTTAAAGCAGGTGAAATGAATTTTGGAAAAAAACATTGATCCCTATTGATTCTCCTGTGTAGCAGCATTGCTTATTTTTTAATATACCCAAACAGGCCCTTTGTTTCATCATCCGGACCGGCAGCAAAATATAAACGATTGGGATCAATAGTGGAAGTGGATGGGGGGAATGTTATTGCCCATAAACCTTCGATAACTACAGGGTTTCCATGCGCCCTTAACTGACCAAGGAAATTTCCATTTTCACTGAATGCATTGATATGTCCGTCTCCAAAATTTCCAACGAGTATTGTAGAATCAGGCCCCGAACCAGTTCCATAAAAGCCAGGTCCTGCCTTGGCCACACCCCAGGGCGCATTCAACTGCCCCCGACTTATCAAGTGATGATTAAGTGAACCATCCATATTAAACACAGCTACATAGCCCGCCCCCGGATGTTTTTCTTCATCGCCATCAGCGCCTACTTCTGCATACATAACATATAATTTTCCGGATACTGCCTGGATATTAAATGGTGCATACCCGGCCGGTATTTCCGGATCAGCAAATGATCTATGTACTAAGGCCCAGTCTTTATTAAACACATCAATTTTACCTGATTTAAAATCAGCCGCATAGAGAAAATTACCAGTACCATCATTACCTATTGCCAACCCGGTATATACTGACAGGCCTGCCCGATTTATCATTCTAACAGCAGCAGTTCCACCATTCCACCCAGATATAACCCCATTTACCCCTGCGAAAATAAACCTTGCCGGGTTGTTATTAAGCAGTTTAAAATCTGGACTCGCATTAAACACCTGGCCTGTAGGATGTCCGCCACTTGCTGTACCTGGTGACGGAATTGCAACAGCCGGCAAAGCCTGTACGCCTTCCCGTGTGTATACAGTGCTAACTCCGGTATTGGTTGCAGATATCCAAAAAGTACCAGTGGCACCGAAAGAAATACCCCAGGCATTTACCAGCAAAGGATCAACTCTTAATGGATTATAGGTTGCATCGGAGCCAACCAGGTTTGTCTGGGTGAAATCTTTAAGCATTTGTGCGTTGCCAGCGGCCTGGGCAGATAATAACACTGCTGCATTTGAGTTTTCATTAATACTTTTTGTACATGAAATTATAATTCCAACAAAAAAAAACGGAAGGATCAATCTTTTTAGCTGCAGTTTCTTTTTCATAAAAATGATTTTAATTGGTTAAAGAAAAGATGCCGGTGCAGGAAGGCTTTTCCTGTACAGGGGAAAAGAATAGGTTATCCATAAAAACGTGGATTTAAAATGAAGGGTTGCTTTGGGAAGAACAAATAAAAATATTTTTATTCAATCTCTAGCTGATGAAAAAATATCCCATACTTCACACAGTATTGCATAAGAGACATTATGGCGAAGAGACGAAATAAAAAAAGGGAAATCTGAACGATTTCCCTTTATGTGGAGCTGCAGGGAATCGAACCCTGGTCCAAACATATCCATCATAAGCCTTCTACATGTTTATTTATGTATTAATTGTCGGGAGATGGCAGGAACATAACAAACCAACTAACTCCTTAGATAAATAGTCTTAAGCTGCAGTCATATCATTCTGCAACAGCATCCCGTTTTTGTTTTGAGTCGGCGGAGGAACATGGCAACAGGAAAGCCTGTTCAACGGCCCTAATGACGACCTAATTAATAATTAGGCAGCCATGGCATACTGAGTATTGCCATTTGAAGTTTGAATATTCAGATTTAAGTGCTAATTATCCAACGCACTACATGCTTATACTTACAAAGAACTATGCTGTCAAAACCGGTCAGCCCCGGGTGATAGGCAAAGTTATAGATTCTTTGGCGCTATCCGTACTAATAGTATTCCCATTACTTTTGCTGAATATTTTTTTTAACAGTAACTATGGATGCACTGCAATTTTATGCTGAAAGAATTATTCAGCTTGAAGAAAAGCTCAACAAACTTCGTACAAAAAAAAACATTCTTTCCGGTCTTAGGTTGGGCAGCATTCTGTTACTGCTGATGATTTTATATTTTTTCTGGAATGCTGGAATTATTTATCTCCTGGTTGCCATCGTTATTTTAATGGCAATTTTTACCAGGCTTTTATATAAAGACCTCACTAACCGGGCATTGATAAAACATACGCAGCACTTAGTAGAGATTAATAAAGACGAAGTAAAAGCCATTAATCACGATTATTACCAATTCGATGACGGTGAAAAATTAAAACCGAAAGACCATTACTATGCATTGGATATGGATATCCTGGGGCATGCGTCTCTTTTCCAATTTATAAATCGTACTACGTCAGCGATGGGTGCCGACAATTTAGCTGCCTGGCTGCTTAGCGGAGCCCATGCTAACGGGATCATACAACGGCAGGAAGCGGTTAAGGAACTTGGAAAAAAGATAACCTGGAACCAGGAATTAATAGCGATCGGGAAAGAAACACTTATTCAAACCGAAACCAGGGATAGACTATTAAACTGGTTGAATGCCCCAACTATTTTTTCGCAGTTCAGGCATTGGAAATGGTTAAGATATTTTTTGCCAGCAGTTATACTCTCTATTGTTGCAGCAACCATTGCAGATTTGCTTACCATGAATGTCTTATACTTATCGCTGCTTGCATTTGCCATACTGGCTTTTCAACTCAATAAATTCATTGGGCCACTTCATGAACAGCTGAGTAAAATGGTGGATGAAATAGATGCACTTAGCACCAGCGTTGCTGCCATTGAAACTGAAAAATTTAATGCGCCTTATTTATCAGCACTACAACTGCAAATAAAAAAAAATCAGGAAACCACTGCCTCAACAAACATTAAGCAATTAAAAAAGATCCTTGACAGGCTTGACATACGGTACAATATAGTGATCTCATTCCCCCTGAATATTTTGTTGCTTTGGAATTTGCAGCAAGCACTGGATCTTGAACAATGGAAAAAACAACATTCATCCGATGTAAATACCTGGTTTGAGGTGCTGGCCTCATTTGAAGCATTGATAAGTTTTGCCACGATCCATTTCAACAATCCTTCCTGGTGCTTTCCCCGCCTGCGTGAAGATCACTTTTATTTACATGCAACCGAACTTGGCCATCCATTGATACCTGAAGGTAAACGGGTAAATAATACCGTTGACATAGCATCTAAAATGAAAATAATGCTGGTAACCGGCAGCAATATGGCTGGCAAGAGTACATACTTACGAAGCGTAGGTGTGAACATGGTGCTTGCGATGGCTGGTGCTCCTGTTTGCGCAACAGAATTTGAATTTTCTCCGGTACAGTTATTAAGCAGCATGCGTATTGCTGACAACCTGGAAGAAAGCACATCTACTTTTTATGCCGAATTAAAAAAACTAAAGACCATTATTGAAAAAGTGAACCAGCATGAAAAAGTCTTTGTATTGCTGGACGAGATATTAAGGGGAACAAATTCTGCTGACAGGCACAGTGGATCGGTGGCATTAATAAAACAAATGATCAGGAAACAGGCAGCAGGCATCATTGCCACGCATGATCTTGCACTTGCAGAAATGGAAAAAGATTTCCCGAACGAAATATTGAATTATCATTTTGATGTGCAGGTTAGCGGCGAAGAACTTTACTTCGACTACAGCCTGAAACCTGGTGTATGCCAGAGTATGAATGCATCCATCCTGATGAAGAAGATCGGCATTGAATTATGAAAATGAATTACACCAATTTTAGTCAGAACCCGAACTAAGTCAACAGCGTTATCCATTAACTCATTATCAATTATCATTTAATCCATTATCAACTCCCCATCACCCATTTTTTCCTTTCAGCATCGGCACAAAAGAAAAGTTTTCAAATGATTCTTCTGAACAGCTTCCGTCTTCATTTTTTGTAAGTCGTAACATGCGCTGGTGATGGTCTTCATCAACAGGTACCACCATCGTTCCACCAGTCTTCAATTGTGCAATAAGTTTGGGTGGTATATAAGGAGCCGCAGCAGTAATGATCACTTTATCAAAAGGAGCATAAGTAGGCAAGCCTTCAAATCCATCGCCATAAAAGAATTTTATATTATGATATTTTGATTTAAAAATAAATTGCTTTGATTTCTCAAAAAGATTTTTTTGCCGCTCAATAGTAAAAACCTTTGCACCCATTTCAGCAAGTACTGTTGCCTGATAAATGCTACCTGTACCAATCTCCAGAACTTTATCAGAAGGTTTTATTTTTAACAATTCTGTCTGGTAAGCAACTGTATAGGGTTGTGAAATAGTTTGTCCCTCACCGATGGGGAAAGCCCTGTCTTCATAAGCGATATTGTCCATGGCAGTATCTAAAAAAAAATGCCGGGGAATATTATTCATTGCTGCCAATACATTTTCATCTGTTATACCTTTTTCTCTCAGGATATCAATCAGCTTTTTGCGCATTCCTTTATGCCGGTAAGTGTCTTCGTATTTTCTCATTTGCAGCTTAGTCAGGGTATTTTCAATTATAAATTGTCAATTGTATCCACGTAGAACCCAATTACTCAATTATCCCTTTTTCGTTTTTCATTACTTCAAGCCCATACCCTTTTCAATCTTAGATATTTTATCATCCAGTTTTTTTTCTGTTGCTTCAAAGTCTGCGGCACTTTCAAGTTTGGTATTCACACTAAAATAATATTTTATTTTGGGCTCGGTGCCACTTGGCCTTGCTGATATCTTGCTGCCATCTTCTAAAATAAATTGCAGCACATTACTTTTAGGCAGATCCAGTTTATGGGATTTTCCTGTCGCTATATCGGTGGCACATTGTGTATCATAATCCCTTACTTCCACTACTGTACAACCTGCAATTTTTTGTGGCGGGTTACTCCTGTCTTCCTGCATCATTTTAGTTATTTCAGCAGCACCATGCATTCCTTTTTTGGTAATACTCAGCAAGCATTCTTTGTAAAAACCATACTGCACATACAGATCAACCAGCTTATCAAATAATGTTCTGCCTTTACTCTTTTCATAAGCAACCATTTCGCAGATAATTGCAACAGCACTCACAGCATCTTTATCTCTTACCTGGTCCCCTATCATCAATCCAAAACTTTCTTCACCACCGATGATATATTTTTCTACGCTTTCTTTTTCTTTTATAAGGGAAGAGATCCATTTAAAACCTGTAAGTACATTGTAACAAGCCACATTGTTTGCTTTGGCAATTACGTCGATCATATCAGTAGTAACAATAGTTTTTATCACCATATCATTTGCAGTCGCAATGCCTTTTGCTTTTCTTGCTTCTATCATATAATTAAAAGCAAGCATGGCTGTTTGATTACCATTCAATAATATCCATTCACCTTTATTATTTTTCATGCCAACGCCTACCCTGTCAGAATCGGGGTCCGTTCCCAGCAGTACATCTGCATCCAGCTCTTTTGCTTTAGCTAATCCAATACTCATTGTTTCCCTTTCTTCGGGGTTGGGATAGTTCACCGTGGGAAAATTACCATCTGGTTCTGCCTGCTCTGCAACAATATGTACATTAGTAAATCCAAAAAGTTTCAAAGCATCGGGCACCAGTTTTATGCCGGTGCCGTGTATTGGCGTGTAAACAATTTTCAGGTCATGTTGCTCTTTGCATACTTCGGGATATACACTCAATCCCTTAACCATTTCCAGGTAGGCATCATCCATTTCTTTGCCAATGATCTGAATATTTTTTTCACCACCACTCCATTTTACATCATCAACCGATGCAATTTTCTCTACTTCTGCAATTACATTTTTATCATGTGGAGGTACCATTTGTGCACCATCATCCCAGTAAGCCTTGTATCCATTATATTCTTTAGGGTTATGGCTTGCCGTACACACTACCCCGCCCTGGCATTTTAGTTTTCTTATTGTAAAACTTAATTCAGGTGTTGGGCGCAGACTTTCAAACAAATAAACCTTTATGCCATTTGCTCCAAAAACATTGGCAGTGATATTTGCAAACTCCCGGCTGTTGTTTCTGCAGTCATACGCAATAGCTACGTGTACATCATCGCCAAAACATTGCTTCAGGTAGTTTGCATAACCTTGCGTAGCCATACCCACAGTGTATTTGTTCATACGGTTCGTGCCAATGCCCATTAGTCCACGTAATCCTCCTGTGCCGAACTCCAGGTTCTGGTAAAAGGCATCATTAAGTTCATCAGGATTTTCTTCCTGCATTTTCTTTATGCCTTCCTTGGTTGCTTCGTCATAGTTGCCTTCCAGCCAGCTGTCTATCTTATGTTGAATATTAGTATCCATTATATGTTGTTTTTATACATCGTCAAAAATAAATTATTCGTACATGATTAAGCACGTTATCTGTTATTTTTGTTTTTTTATGAAACCAGCTTTACCACATCGCTCATCTTTTGTTGCAGCTTGCCCCGCTTTTGCGGGGTCGCACTCTTGTACATTAAGTATCCTGCTCATCTTTTTTTTAATGCATTTTATCACGCCCATTGCCTTAGCACAGGAAAGGGATTCTTTAAAAATAATAAAATCTACTCCTCAATTTTCTGATGCTGTCTTTACTTATCCATATAGTAAAACAAGGGTAAAAGAAGTTGCTGCAACTAATATTATTGTCTACAGTGCTGCTATGGTGGGTTTATATGCCGCATGGTATAAAGATTATCCTCAGAGCAACTTTCATACATTTAATGACATTGCAGAATGGAAAGGCATTGATAAAATTGGTCATGCTTACAGTGCATATGCAGAAAGTAAAGAAAGTATGGAAGTGTGGCGATGGACAGGTATCAGCCGCAAAAAGAGAATCTGGATAGGGGGCATGAGCGGCGCAGCCTACCAAACAGTGATTGAGGTGCTGGATGGTTTCAGCAGTGAATGGGGATGGAGCTGGGGCGATTTTGGGGCAAATTTATTAGGAAGTGGGTTATTGGTTTCCCAGGAATTGGCTTGGGATGATCAACGGATTCAGATGAAATGGTCATTTCACCGCAAACATTATAACGATGCGATGTTGAATAAAAGAAGCGATGATATTTTTGGCAAAGGAAGTCCCGAAAGATTTCTAAAAGATTATAATGGGCAAACCTATTGGTTGAGTTCAGGACTGAAATCTTTCTTTCCCCGATCGAAAATACCGGTATGGTTACAGGTATCCATTGGCACAGGTGTAGAAGGAATGTTCGGTGCAAGAAAAAATTATGCTTTGGATAAATTAGGAAATGAAGTATTCAATCGCCAGGACCAGTTACGCTACCGTCAATGGTATCTTGCGCCCGATATAGACCTAACTAAGATAAAGACAAATAAAAAAGCGCTAAGAATAGCGCTAAACGTTTTAAACATTTTTAAATTTCCTGCACCATCTATTGAATACAGCCGTGGAAAATTTTCATGGAACTGGGTCCACTTCTAAAAAAAGCTACTCCTTTATATTCCAGACTGTATCTATTTCCGAACTATTATTACCATCTTCTTTGCTGTTCTTATCAGGTGTGATGTCATCACCATCAAGTTCAGTTCTTATATTACGAATATCGTCTTCTGTGATAACATCGTTGATATCAGTAAGATGTTTCCTGATTTTATTCCTGGTGATTTCATCTGAAAATAAAGCAGGAAATGGCTGCACCAAAGGATAGATATTAGACTGTTGCATAAGCTTAATTTATAAGTAAACGTAGGGAAAATTCATGCCATTTACTGGTGGTTTAAGGTTTGGTAACAATTAGATAATATTGAGTCTTCTTTGTTAACAAGTTGCGCACAAAATTGAGTCAAAGAAGCATTTCCCATTTACCATCGGAGTCTTTTAGATAATCCATCCCATTACTTATCCGGAAAACTTCCTTACCTGTTTTGGGATGTATGCTATTACTTACCTCATACACCCTGATGCCATTATTCTGGCGGGTAAGATAATTAATCAAGGCTTGCATGGTGGGTGCAAGCTCGTGTAGCCATTGCTCGTCCTCTTCCTTTACAAATGCCTGGCTCATATTATTTTTTTTATGGGTGTCAGGTTATTTTATCAGGTATAAAGTTTTTGCCGATGCTCACTAAAATAAATTTTACGTTTGCTACCAGGTAAAATCTCCATGGTTACTTCGCTGCCGTCTGCGGCATATTCTTGCTTGTATACCTGGAAGAAATCATGGATGCCTTTTTTCTCTAACTGCTTATAAAAAAGCTTAGCATATTTTACCACCTCATTTATTAATTCTGAAATCTTTTTTACAGGTATTTTACCAGTAATGCTATGGGGATGTATGCCTGCCCGGTATAGAGCCTCATTTCTTATCTTATTACCTACACCCGAAAAAACATCCTGGTTCATAAGCACATCATCAATGGTTTTAGCCGAATATTTTTCCAATAATTTTTTCAAATAAGGTCTGCTGAATTTTGTACTTAGTATATCTGTTCGCCAATCATAGGTTTCTTCCAGTGGTTTGTCCAGCTTTTGTGCCCGGACAACGTAGCCATTTATTTCACCTTTTGCAAAGCGCAGGTAAAAAGAAGGATTCACTTTTTTTCTTTCATTGATCTGTATTTCTCCAAACAAGCCCAGGTGAACTCTCACAATCCCGCTATTGAATACAAAAAGAATATGTTTTCCCCACGTAAGTATGTCGGTGAGTTTTTTATGTTGCATCCAGGCAGTTGGCATTTTGCCGTAACCACCTGCCTGTTGTACGATCTTACCTTTAAAAGGCAGGAGTTGATTCCGGAGATGTAATATGGAAGGTCCTTCTGGCATCTATTAATGTAATGCTTAGAACCATTAAAATCATACCGTTTTTGAAAAGAACCTTATTGCAAGTATGCACCTTTTATTTCAGAGCCGGAAACATCCACAATAATATTTTCCTGCATCGTAGTAGAAACGGAGATGCCATTATAATTAATGGCAACGGGGAATAATTTATGTGTTCTTTCTACTAATACAAGCGTTTCTACCTGTGCAGGATATTGCGTTAATAAAGGTTTCAGTGCATACATCATCGTCCGGCCGCTATTAGCAACATCGTCAATGAGCAAAATATTCTTACCATTAAAATCTACTTCTTTACTTAGCGTAATTTCTGCAGGCATTTTTTTATTTAATTCAAGAGAAATAACTTCTATACTGCCTTCAAAAATGGAGGCAAGATAACCAGCGATAGCATTTGCAATATGAATCCCATTTTCTTTTATACCGATCAGCAGCAGGGCTTTTTGTCCTGCATTTTTTTCTGCTACCTGTAGCGCCATACGCTGCATTTTCTTCTGTGCTGTCTTTGCTGATAAGATCATATGATAAGAATTTGTGCGATAATATCCCGGCAAAATTATTCAATCCTGCTGTCTAAAAAACAAATAGTTTACCTTAGCCTCCATAATTATTGGTATGCAATATATCCAGCAAATCGCTTTCTTTATTTTACTCATCGGGGCGATTGTCCTTTTTTCAAAAAACATCATCCGCATCAGGAAAAACATTTTACTGGGTAGAGACCAGGATTTCTCTGACAGTCGGGCAGAGCGCTGGAAAAATCTTTTACTAATAGCCTTTGGCCAGAAAAAAATGTTTCGCAATCCTACTGTAGCCATAATGCATTTTATTATTTATGCCGGGTTTATCATCATCAATATTGAGGTGCTGGAAATTATACTGGATGGAATGCTGGGAACCCATAGGCTATTCCTCGGTAGCATCGGCAGCTTTTATGGTTTTGTGATCAATTTTTTTGAGATACTTGCTGTGGGCGTTATTGCTGTATGCGTTGTGTTTTTGATACGCAGGAATATCATCAAACTAAAAAGATTTATCAGTCATGATCTGGATGGATGGCCGAGGAGCGATGCTAATTATATTCTCATAACTGAGATCATACTCATGAGCCTTTTTTTAACGATGAATGCTACAGA
>JBDSEE010000117.1:0-2707 GCA_039920245.1 Ferruginibacter sp. | reverse complement strand
TGCGAATGCAGATGACCTGCAAAAATTTGACCTTGAGAAAAGTAAGGACGGGATTAGTTTCAACCCAATCAAAATAATCAATAAAGAAGGTAGCAGGTTAGATTTTGGATATATAGATGAAAATCTTTTGAATCCATTATCGTATTACAGGTTGAAGATCACTGAGACTAACCAACATGTTTATTATAGTAATATTATTTTATTAAGAAATGAAATGGAAAAGCTGGTTTATAAAGTATATCAAGATGCTGAAAACCATCAATACCATTTAATGGTCTCACTGAATACATCAGAAAATATTTCAATCAGAATTGTGGATGCCAATGGCAAACAAATAATGCTTAAAAATTTCGGTAAACTTACCGGCAATTTGAATTATGATATTAATCTTTTTGATAAGGCTGGCGGGATTTATTTCCTTGCCATTTATATTGGGGATAAAAAATACAGTGTAAATCTTTTAGCTAAATAGATAACTATATTTATTTCAATTACATTTAAAGAATACACATGAAATACTCAATAACACTCGCAATCATATTTTTAATTTTTTCCCAGGCAATTTTTTCTCAAGCAAATGTTTCTCCATTTGATACTACCATGTATGGCCGCAATGAGAAGGCAGGAAAATATGCGAAGATCCGGGGCTTTAATATGTACTATGAAACTTACGGTAGCGGCGAACCTTTATTGATCATTCATGGCAATGGAGGCTCTATCAATAATTTCCTTTTCCAGATTCCTTATTTTTCTAAAAATTATAAAGTTATTGTTGCGGATAGCAGGGCCCAGGGAAAATCCAGTGACGTGGGCGACTCATTGAGTTACGAAATGATGGCTGACGATCTAAATGCTTTATTAGATGTTTTGCATTTAGATTCGTGTTATGTGATAGGCTGGAGCGATGGCGGTATCAATGGATTATTGCTTGCTATTCGACATCCGGGAAAGGTAAAAAAACTTGCAGTGACAGGAGCAAATCTGTGGCCCGATACCAGCGCAGTATATCCTTTTATTAACAAATGGGCAATAAATATTAATGATTCACTCGCACGTGTAGCCCAGACAGCTAAAGTGAAACATGATCGCAAACTGTTGCATTTGTTAGGTTATGAGCCGCACATTCGTGTTGAGCAATTACATAGCATAGCATGTCCTACTTTGGTTATTGGAGGCGATCATGATATATTATTGCCCAGGCATACCATGCTGATAGCAGAATCAATTCCCCGTTCTTATTTATGGATACTACCGAACTCAGGCCATGCTACACCACTTATGTACAAAGACCAGTTCAATGCAGTGGTAGCCGATTTTTTTACAAAGCCTTACCACAAATTTGAAGGATGGGATAGGGGTAATTAAAACAACATAAGGCTGAAATCATTGACCTACAACCAATACCTGGAAACTTCCCGGTATCATTTTAGGCCGACCATTGGCGTTCAATTCAGTGCCGAAATCTGCCGTAGGTAAATATATAAGCCCTGTTTGCTTGTCAACAGCCAGTGTGCGTGCTCCCCGTTTAGTTGGATAATCTCCTTCTTGCACAAATTCATTTGCTGTATTCTCTTTTACCACACTAATATTTCCTTCCCCGTTGGATGTTATAATGACCCTTCTTTTTTCATCAAAAGCTACACCATCACAACCATCCCCAATGCTCACTTGTGCGATTATCTTACCGTTATCCGCATCCATTACCACAAGCATTTTGTTGTCACAGCCCGCAAATAATCTTCTGGTCATGCGGTCAATGGCCAGTCCTGTCGGAGATTCACCGGGCTTTAATGACCAGTGATTTTCTACAGTAAATGTTTTAGTATTAATGACAACCACTTCATGTTTGTCTTCAATGTTCACAAACAGTTTTCCCATATTGTCTGATACAGCAGCTTCAGGTTTACCACCTACGGGTATTGTGGCGATAACTTTTTGAGATACGGGATCAATAAAGCTCAAGTCCTTTGACCGCCCATTACAGGTAACGATCATTTTTGAAAAGGGCTCAAAAAAAATGGCATCAGGGTTTTCGCCTGTAGCAATCTGCCCCAATATCTTATTTGTTTCCAGGTTGAAGACAGTAACATTGTTTAAGCGGCCATTGCTTGTGAATCCTTCTTTTAATTCATTATCAAAAGCAATTCCATGTACACCATTGGTATTTAGGATTACATCTACGGAATCACCTGTGGCCTGGTCCAGGATATTTACCTGTGTGCCATGTGAGGCATAAATTCGATTATTGTTCAAGGCAATATAGTCCCATCCACCCGGGCTTTTAATAGAATAGGTTTTCAATATTTTATAACCAGGTTGTTGTGCGTGTGAAAAAGAAGTAATAAATAAACAGGCAATGAAAATTTGAAATCTCATGATTGATTTTTTGGAAGTTAAATGTAAAGCCAGCAAACACGGTACTAAAATACTGATTTCATTTTGCAAGTCTGGAATAAAGGAAATGCTTGCAGATCATTTAACTTTACCCCAAGGTTATTTGTCAGAAGCCAAAATACTTCAAGCCATCTAAGCAGAAACATATTAAAGTTTCCGGGTATGGTTTTTGGAACTTAGCCAATATAACTTTAGAGCATAGCTTTTCAAACAGCTGATATAATATGGCATTAAGGGGTTTTATCAATACCAGGATCAAGGTAAAAAATATTATGGTTATTTCGTTCCTGTTAACAGGTTCTTTTTGCTTTGG
>JBDSEE010000116.1:0-42986 GCA_039920245.1 Ferruginibacter sp. | reverse complement strand
AGGTTGGACCCATTATCAATTCCAGAAATATGATGTGAACGGGAGAAAGTATATTCGGGTAAATCCATCCAAAAGCCAATGGAATAAAAACGGTCAGGATTATAGGAATATGTATAGAAATAATATACTGAATTGCCTTTTTTAGATTCGCATAAATTTTTCGACCCATTGCCACTGCGTCAACCATTTTGGATAAATCATCTTCTAATAAAATCAACGATGCTGCCTGTTTGGCTATTTCTGTTCCTTTTTTACCCATTGCAATCCCAATATGTGCTGCTTTCAAAGCTGGTCCGTCATTGACGCCATCGCCTGTCATTGCCACAATTTGATTATTGGTTTTTAAGGCATTAATTATTTTCAATTTCGCTTCCGGAAACATACGGGTAAAAATAGCAGTGTCCATCACGCAGCTTTGCAATGCAGCTTCATCTAATTTCATCAGCTCATCGCCTGTAATCGTTTTTTCGTAACCCCTGAATCCAATTTGTTTTGCAATAGATGCGGTAGTGGCTGCATTGTCACCAGTTATAATTTTTACAGAAATACCTGCGGTATAAAAATCATCTAATACTTTTTGAATGTTCTTTTTAGGCGGATCGTAAAAGGCAACTAAGCCTTTAAATTGAAAAGGCAAGTTTTGTTGATTTGATGGATAATCATTACCTGTAAAATTTGATGTACCCACACCCAACACCCGATAACCATCGGATGCTAATAACGTAATGGCTTTATTTAGTTGTTGTTTGTCGGTTTCAGTAAGATTGGAAACATTCACCAATGCTTCGGGTGCACCTTTAGCTGCTATAATCCTCTTGCCTTTATCATCTTGAAATACATGGGTCATCATTGGCGGCAAACCTCCTAATGGATATTCATGTATGAGTTTATAATTTGTTCTTTCGTCATTTTGTTCAATTTCCTTATAGGCCTGGTGTAATGCCGATTCCATTGGGTCAAAAGGGATAGGTTCACTTGCCCACATCGCCCATTCTACAAGTTGCTTTTCATCATTTGCTAATTGATTATCAGGTTGAGAAATTTTATTTGATGATAGCAAAAACAGTTTCGCTAAACTCATTTTGTTTTCAGTGATTGTTCCTGTTTTATCGGTACAAATAACCGTGGCACTACCTAATGTTTCTACAGTTTTCATTTGCTTAACCAGAATGCCCATTTTCATTAGACGCCATGCACCCAACGCCATAAACGTTGTAAAGGCAACAGGGATTTCTTCGGGTAAAATGCTCATGGCTAAAGTGAGCGATTGCAATAGACTGGTTAGCAAATTGTGAGAATGCCAATAATTAATAACCCAAACAATTACAAAAATCACCGAACCTGCAATTGCCATCTTCTTTACAAAATTTGCAATTTGTATTTCCAATGGTGTTTTTTCTTCGCCGATTTTTTCCAGGCTTGTTCCAACTTTACCTAATTTGGTTTCGTTGCCAACAGCAGTTATGGTTGCAATAGCTAAACCACTGGCAACAGTTGTGCCGCTGTAAATAAATTTATCTTTCTTGGTTTTGTCCTTAAAAACAGGAAATGATTCGCCTGTGAGTATTGATTCGTTTACAGAAAAATCGTTGGAGTGTACAATAGTACCGTCTGCGGTAATAGATGTTCCTTCTTCCACCATCAGGCTATCGCCAACTACTAAATCCTCACTTTTTATTTCTTCTGGTTTTCCATTTCGAATGACTTTGCAACTGGGCTGTGAAAAATCTTTCAATTTTTCCAAAGCATTTTTGCTTCTGGAATATTGATATAATGAAATAGAAGTTTGAAATACGATAGCAACAGTCAGGAAAATTCCGTCGCCGATTTTGCCACTGATAAAGTAAATGGAAGAAGCCACCAATAATAAAATCATCATTGGGTCTTTGGCAATGCGTTTCACGGTATCCATGAAACTGTTTTCTTTTTTGTAATCTAATTTGTTTTTTCCAAATTTTTCTCTTGCAAGAATTACCTGCTCGTTTGTTAACCCTGATTTATTAAAATGATTTGCAGGCATTCTCAAAGGTAGCTTTAATACGTGGGGCTTATGAGGGTTGCCAGTAAAGGAACAGGGCTTCCGGGAGTACGGGTATTTGTATTCCGTAAACCGGGAACCTATGATGATTGAAAATTGAAGATGAAGATAACAACAAAAAGCTAAATAGATAATGTTGAAATGGATATGAAGTACGATAGCAAACAAGAAGTTGAAGATAAATTCCGACTGCCCTTTTTTTGGCATTGTGCTTAGTACAATAAAAATTTTCTGATACTGTTATTGATATTGTTTAATTATTTGTTCTAACTAATTTGCAGGAATAACTCCGGATTGTCGCCATTTAACGATTCCATTTTTGAAAAGAATTAGCGTTGGAACAGCGTGTGTTTGATAAACATTTGCTGCTTGTGGACTTTTGTCAACATCTACTTTTAAAATAGTGGTATTGATGCCATTTTTTGATTTTAGCTTTTCTAAAATCGGCTTCATCATTTTGCAAGATCCGCACTATGTGGCAAAGAATCAACCAAAACTGGCTTTTCGGAATTGATAAGTTCTGAAAAGGTTGCCATGTTATTTTTATTTTACTTTTTCTAATTCTACACACTGAATTTGCGATTTGTTTTTTTGCGTTGGTTCAACATTGCAGTTTCCTCCAAAACAATTTCCTGCTGCACAACCAAATGCAAAAATTCCCATAGAAGCAAAGTAGCCACCAAATAAAATTCCAAACCATTGATGCTGCATAATGGATTCAATGATTATAAATATTCCTATTCCAGCATACAACGCTCTTCTAAAAGTCCAGCCACTTAAAATTCGGTTTTTCATTTAACTGATTTTGTTTTGTAAACTTATCCATCCGCCGCCATTATGCACTCCTGCCAATCCATTTGATTTCAAAATACTTTTTGCCGAAGCACTACGCATTCCTGATGCACAACAAGTGATAACGGGTTTGTCTTTTTTAATTTTTGAGAAATTATTTTGCAAGTTTTGTAATGGAATATTTATCGAACCTTCAATATGTCCGCTTTGAAATTCGCTTTGGGTTCGCACATCAATAATTTGCGCTCCTTTTTGCATAAGTTCTTTATAGTCCACTCTAGGACTTAACCCGAAAATATTTTTAAACAATTTTATCATGTTCTATGCTGTTTAAGAATTATAATTTAAGTCCATCCAACTTCCACCATTTTCACATTCAAGGTCACAGCTTTTTAAAAATGCTGCTGCA
Source organism: Ferruginibacter sp. (assembly GCA_039920245.1). Classification (GTDB taxonomy): domain Bacteria; phylum Bacteroidota; class Bacteroidia; order Chitinophagales; family Chitinophagaceae; genus Ferruginibacter. The sequence continues at coordinate 39,747 of JBDSEE010000116.1, read as the reverse complement.
TGCCCGCTGGGGTTGCCACTTGAACAACAAAAAATGATTGGTTGTTGTAATGATTCAATTTCTTTTAATCGGGGTGGAATTTCCTGCAAAGAAATGTTGATGCTGCCTGCAACATTGCCTCCCATAAATTCTTCCAGAGTTCTTACATCTACAATCGTGATTTTGTCTTTGCTCATTGTTCCTGATTTTATTTTTATTCTGTTTTCGTTTTTTTCTTTTTAAAACTGCTGAGTAATAAACCTCCCATCAATGCACCATACAATGTGCTGTTCAATCGTTTTGAGGTGATAGCACAAGTGCCACTTGCACAACCAATAAAATGGTAGTATGCAAATCCGCTAATTGCACCAACTAAAATTCCGATGATGGCAAGTTTATACTTCAGAATGAAATTCATTTTTTAATTCAGTTGAAGTTCAACTTCTTTTTTATTATTAAAAATCTTAACCGCGTTGTAATTTACTTCCCAGGTAACAGGTAATGCTTTTTTAAGCATGCTGCTAACACCACAATATTTATTTTGAGAGTCGTTTACCGCATCTAAAGCGGCTTGCTTGTTTTCATCTAAACCTTTAAAATCATACAGCACATGAATGGCGATATATTCTATTGGCTGTTTCTTACTTATTTCTCCTGTTACTTTCATGCTGAAATCCTGCACCTCTTTTTGTGCTTTACGAAGAATGGCTACAATGTCCATCCCTGTACAGCCCGAAAGAGCCGACAAGACAAAAGGTTTTGGTATGGGTCCATTGTCTTCGCCACCAACTCTTTCCGGAGCATCCATTACAATTGTATGTCCGTTTATTAACGAATTAAATTGCATCTTGCCCATCCACTGGGTTTCAATTTCGTGATTCATTGTTTATTTTTTTAGTTGTTGAAATTCCAAAAGGTAAATACAAAGGACAGGAGCCTATAAAACCTGTTGCTATAAAAACGATAGCAAGCACTCCAAGAATGAGGGCTGCTGTGCCACTAATTATATTGGTGAAATAAAGAATTGCAATTACGACAGCTACCAGTATCCTGATTATTCTGTCTATTGAACCCATGTTTTTTTTCATTGCCTGAATTAGTTAGTGATTAATTTTTACACCACAAAATTCCAACAATGAAACAAGTTGCACGGTGACTATTGTCACATTTCTATTTGATGGGAATCATAAATCTTTCAGCAACTTGATTTGATTACGATAGAGAAGTATTTTTTTATCGTTCTCTAATCTTTTCAGCAGTCGTGAAATTACTTCACGTGAACTTGCCATCTCATTTGCAATTTGTTCGTGGGAAAGATTGATAAGTGATGAGGAGGTTGCTTTAGATTTTTCTTTGAGATAATAAATCAGGCGTTCATCCAATTTTTGAAAAGCAAGCTGGTCAATGGATTTAAGCAGTTCGTTAAAACGGGCACGAATGGTTTTCATTACAAAACTTTTCCATGTGGGGTATTTCATCATCCATTCATCCATTGCAGATATGGGAATTGCAAGAAACTCTACATCCTTTTCTGCTGTTGCTTTCACTTCACTCGGAAATTGTTGCATACAACAAGTAAATGTCATCGCACAACTTTCCACTGGGCTTACATAATAAAGTAGTAGTTCACGTCCTTCATCATCAATCCTTGAAATTTTCAGTGTACCTGAAAGCACTATCGGTATCACACGAACACTTCGTCCAATGTCAAGAATGATGTCGCCTTCTTTAGCCGACATAGGTTTTAATTTTTCCTCAAATTCTTTTAGTAATTCAGGTTCAAAAATGTGTTTAAACTGTTCTGTAATATTCATGTTTCAAGGCTAGAATTAAAGCGTTGTGGAATGTACTCTTTTTAACTTGCAAACAGACATTTTATCTTTCGCTTTGGGAAGATTCAAAGTACGTAGGGATGTCTGGTAGGGTGACAGCTAACTAGAGTTTGTGAAAAACTGCCGTCCATAAAATATACACTTATGTGAATAGAGCAGATTAAATACTGAATCTTCATTTTTGTTTTATGGCATAACAATTTTTTTAAAGGCAATCTGAAACCCCAGTAAACAGCACTACAACAAGGTTGGAAATTAAGAATAAAGTTTTGAATAAGGATTTTTAGTTAACCTATTTCAGGACGAGACATAAACAAATGTTGATGTTTTGAACTAATGACGAGCAGAATTCCCTCCGCCGAATATAAAGCCTGGATATGCACTGCTGCTGATTGTTCTTCCGTCAAGCCCCAATTGCAGGAATACTTTTGTTGTGCGTTCGTACTTTCCTGCTGTGGTCATTCTGTTAAGTGGTATTCGCTTCTTATTAATTTTATAAGATGGTCTGCTGATTCCTTTTGATTTGCTGTTATGCTTGTAACGTTATTAAGAGTAGTTTGATAATATAAAACGTCATCATGGTACTTAGAAAAAAGAACAGGGTCATTTTTGTCTAAATATTTCCCTTGGTCCACAAGTTTTTCTATTTCTGAAAACGGAAGAAACACGGTATTAAAATCTTTCTCAATTGCTTTAAAGGCTCTTCTTGCAAGGCTCATATTAAAAAGTTCTTTGTTAGTAGCTTCATAAAGATGAAAATAATTAGGAAGAAGATCGTAATTAACCTTGCAGGCATTTACTCCCTGTTCGTATTGAAGTATTGCATTTGCTACTTTATGATTTCTTATTAAGCGAAAATTTCCACTGTATTTCAATTGAGAAATAGTAAGCTCTGAAAACTGTATCGGCATGTAATAATAAGTATTTGTCAAAGAAGAAATAAATAGCTTACGCTGATAAGTGGTATCATTTTGCGGATCTGAAAGTAAATCCAACAATGTATCTATTCCTGTTACAAGTAAGCGGTTCCCTGTAACAGCAGCGTTTATGTTAGCCGTATCTTTTTTTAAGTCTGCCAACATATTGTTCATGTAAACTACCTCCCTGTCTCTCTCAATTTTATGTTCTAATTGATACTCTGCTAAGAACCCACAAAAGACAGCCAGAAAAAGCATTAAAAATTCCCACAAATATGATTTCCAGTTTTTCTTTCCTTCGTGATGTGCATGCTGATGTACTTCCATATTTTCGGTCGTTTGAATTGTATTGATGGTTTCTGTGTCAGTATTAAGCTTGATGTCTTCGGGTGGCGTTTCCGATTGGGTATTTAAAAAATCATTAAATGTCCTTCCTCTTTATCGTCTGCCATTTATTTTTGGTTGGTTAAGTTATTAAGGTGTTCAATCGTATGGCGCAGAACGGGAGTTTGTGAAAAAACCCCGTCCATCAAATATACACACTATGTAAATAGAGCAGATTACTTCATTTGGTTTATAACTGGAACTTCACGACATCAAACTTATTTTGCTACCCTCGATGACCAGGTAGCAATGATAATCCCGTAAGGCTCATTAATGCATTTGTTGATAAGCTGCAAATGCAAAAACTGGGCTTCAACAATACGGTACACAAAAGCTAAGGACGCCGGTGTTTTAAGAGGTGCAAATAAAAAAAATCTCCAGACGATTTTTTTTTTTACAACCAGCACATTAAACGACCTTGGCTAATATGGCAGAGAAACTTATTAAAACAAAATACCGTTTTGCGAATAACTGTTTTTTCTTTGCGCCATGAGATGGCAGCCAGTTATAACTTACCGATTTTAAAATACACTATAAGAAATAGCTTAAAATGAGATTCCAAGCATTCCAAAAAATTCCCGCCCGTATAATCTTAACAACGCCTTCAGGTTTTCTTCAGAATTGAAAGCTTATTTTGATGTAAATTTTAAAGTTGAAAATTCTCATCATAGAAGACGAAAAGGCCTTGTTGGAAAGTATCACCACTTACCTAAAGGATGAGGAATACCTGTGCGAAACAGCGGTGGACTTTTATTCCGCCATGACAAAAACAGAATTATATGATTATGACTGCATCCTATTGGATATTGGTTTACCAGGCGGGAGTGGCCTTCAAATCTTAAAAGAACTTAAAGCAAATAATAAAACAGATGGCGTTTTGATCATCTCTGCAAAAAATTCTCTTGATGATAAAGTAGCCGGGCTGATGCTTGGCGCAGATGATTATTTACCCAAACCTTTTCACCTCTCTGAACTAAGCGCCCGAATCGCCGCCATTATACGCCGGAAAAACTTCAGCGGAAGCAACCTTTTAAAATTCAATGAAATTGAAGTTGACACACTGGCAAAAACAGCAAGCATCGGTTATAAGCCATTTGAATTGACCCGGAAAGAATATGAACTGCTCCTATACTTTATCAGCAATAAGGGAAAGGTAATTTCCAAGAATGCCATTGCCGTACATTTATGGGGAGATAATATGGAAGGGAACAATGATTTTATTTATACCCATATTAAAAACCTTCGCAAAAAGATGATGGAAGTTGGCGGGACTGATTATATCAAATCCGTTTATGGTATGGGATATAAATTTACTGACAGATGAAGTTACTGGCTAAATATAACCGCATTAATATATTGGTAACCATTTCGGTGGTATTTATCAGTAGCATATGTTTTTATTTTATGATCCGGCACGTCTTGATCCAGCAGCTGGACGAAGACCTGAAAGTTGAGCAAGAGGAAATTATAAATTTTGTAAGAATCAACCATAAATTACCTGACCCTTACAAATTGGAAGACAAGCAAATTGAATTTATAGAGGCACGTGAAAAATCCGACATGAAAAAATTCAACTCTATACTACTTAAAAATAAAGCAGGTATTGAAGAAGAACTTTTCAGACAATTTGCATTTACTATATCTGCGGACCGGAAAGCTTTTATAGTATATGTGCGGAAATCACAAGAAGAAACTGAGGATCTGATCAAAATGATCGCCCTCATCACATTGGGGATCGTTGCTTTATTGCTATTTGCGCTCTTCCTCATCAATAGGTTTTTATTATCCCGGCTCTGGAAACCTTTTAATAATACACTGGCCCAGCTAAAACACTTTAATTTATCAACTAAAAATGAATTAAAACTGGTACAAACCAGTACAAAAGAATTTATTGAACTGAATAAGACTGTTTTGTTAATGATTGAACGGGTTAAACAGGATTACGAAGCATTAAAGAACTTCACCGATAATGCATCCCACGAAATGCAGACACCATTAGCCATTATCAATTCAAAACTGGATGTATTGATACAGGACGAAAACCTGAATGCCTTCCAAATGCAGCAGTTGCAGGGTGTGTATGATGCTTTGGACAGATTATCTAATCTTAACCAATCACTTTTATTACTTACTAAAATTGAAAATAACCAGTTTAATGAACATGAAAATATTTCACTGGATGAATTGATTATAGAAAAACTTATCCAGTTTGAGGAAATGAGCGCTGATACTAAGTTATTCATCCACACAGATATAAAACCTGTTGATATTTCTGGCAATAAACAACTGATTGATATTTTAATTGCTAACCTACTAAACAATGCCATCAGGTATAATATGCCAGGTGGCGATATTACGGTAAAGCTTGACGATGATATCCTAAGCATTTTCAATAGTTCTCCTCTTCCTGCACTGGATGAAGAACAAGTCTTTAAAAGGTTTTACCGTCATGCAAATACGAAACCGGATGGAAATGGTTTGGGACTCTCAATTGTTAAACAGATATGCACTATTGCCGGCTATTATATCGAGTATTCATATTTTAATGACCGTCATCAATTTGATATTGTTTTTACTCCAATATGATCTTTGAAAAAAGGCTGAATTGAATTTCCAGATAAGTCTAAGCTGAAATGAATGAAAATGCAGTTTGATAGAACTCTGTAAAGCATATTAATTATCAAACATTCTCTGTCACAACACCTTTAACTAAACTTTGCTAAATACTTCAAAATGTCCACAGATTGCGCTTTTAGTTTTGTTTTTTAATCAACTATAATCTTTTAAAAATAAAATTATGAAAAAGTACTTAGCAACAATGATGGTATCAGGTTTATTTATACTTGGCGCCTGCGGACAAGATTTAAAAACAGCCAATGTTCCTGCAAACATAAAATCGGCATGTTTGCAAAAATTCCCAGAAACGGCTAAATCAAAGGTTTCCTGGGAAAAAGAAAAAGGGAATTTCGAAGCCAACTGGGGAGGTAAATCTGGCGAAGACAATTCCGCAATATTCACCCCTGCCGGAAACTTTATTGAAATTGTAAAAGCAATTTCAGTAAGTCAGCTGCCTGCATCGGTTTTAGCGTATGTAAAAGCACATGAGAATGGGGCAAAAATAAAAGAAGCCGGATTGGTTACTGATGCAAAAGGTACGGTTACTTATGAAGCTGAAATAAAAGGTAAAGAATTAGTTTTTGACAAGGAGGGTAAATTCCTAAAGGCAGAATAAATTGCTATTGAAATATCAGCAAAATCTGCCTCAGTATCTAAAGGTGGATTTTGTTGTTGTCAAAAAAAGTTCAAGTAGAAAGCGATTATTTATTAAAGCATTAAACAATTAATGAGCGAAAAAAATATACAACAAATTGACAACATAAAAACTGCAAGAAATATCCTGAATAAAGTGCCACAGGTAACATTATTTTTTTGGGTTATAAAAATTCTATGTACTACTGTTGGAGAAACAGCTGCTGATCTTTTAAATTCAAGTCTGGACCTTGGGCTTACAGGCACATCTGCTGTAATGGGGGTATTGCTTCTCATTGCCCTCTTTTTCCAGTTTAAATCAAATAAATACATTCCCGCACTTTATTGGCTTTCTGTTGTGTTGATCAGTATTGTAGGCACTTTAATTACCGACAATCTTACCGATAATTTTGGTGTTTCTCTTCAGTTTACTACTGTGGTTTTTGCCATAGCTTTGGCTATTATTTTTATTATTTGGTTCGTGGTGGAGAAAACCCTGTCAGTTCATAAAATAAATACTGTTCGCCGGGAAGCATTTTATTGGCTTGCTATACTTTTTACTTTTGCTCTAGGCACTGCCGCCGGAGATCTTGTGGCAGAGAGCCTACAGCTAGGATATTTATTGTCGGCTGGTATTTTTGCAGGGTTAATCTTAATGTCCTGGCTAGCTTATAAATATCTAAATTTAAATGCTGTGCTTACATTCTGGATAGCATACATTCTAACCCGGCCTTTAGGAGCCTCTATAGGAGATTACCTTTCGCAGTCTCATATAGATGGTGGATTAGGATTTGGAACTGTGATAACAAGTGTTATTTTCCTTCTTGCAATCCTCGCTACTGTTATTTACCTGACTAAGACAAAAAGAGATGTGATCAAATAAATTACATAAAGCGAAATATAGAAAAGAAATTTTTAACAACCATTCCAAACCAACTACCAGAAACAGGCAAATCGTTGGATGGTTATGGATGTGATATTTGGCTCTCCTGCTACAAAGATTTTTTTTTATCTATTCACCTCGATTAAGAATTTATAATGAAAGTATTAGCAACTATCAGTTTGATTTTTTGTTTTTATCTGAGCAATGCACAACGTGCAGACAGTAGTTTAATTGAAGCTATTGATAAACCCATTAACCTGAGATCCAATCGTAGACTCGAATCACTGATACTGCCAACGGCAGCTATCACCTACGGTTTTATTTCCTTGGGGAATAATGGATTGAGAACTTTAAACAACAGCACAGAGATTGAAATTCAAGAGCATAATCCAGGTTCTGTAACCAAATGGGATAATTACCTGCAATATTCATCCGCCGTTGCTGTGTATGCATTGAACGCCTTCGGCATAAAAGGAAAGCATAATTTCCGGGACAGAACATTCATTTATGCTTTATCAACTGGAATCTCAACTGCTGTTGTTTCACCATTAAAGCATTTTACAAAAGAAGAAAGGCCCGATGGGTCAGATTCCAGATCATTTCCTTCTGGACATACAACTACTGCATTTGCTAATGCCGAATTTATGCGCCAGGAATATAAAAATGTCTCTGCATGGTATGGCGTGGCGGGATATGCAGCTGCTACTGCAACTGGAATATTGAGGTTATATAATAATAAACATTGGGTGGGAGACGTGGTTGCAGGTGCGGGTGTGGGCATATTATCTACAAAGCTCGCTTACTTAATTTACCCAGCCATTAAAAAAAATTTTTTTAAGGATAAGCCGATGCATGCGCTGGCCATGCCCTTCTATCAAAACAAAGCGGGTGGAATTTCGATAGTTTATAATATTAATCATTAAAGAATGAAGTTTTTTTCTCCTTCATTTTTTTTCTTCAGGATGGAAAATACGCTTTAGCGCCAAGATGCAATCATAAAAAATTATGAAAAATAACTGGCCCAGCTGCAATGGTAGTCTTGCCAGAAAGTCTTGCACTATGAAATAAAAAGCGAGCGATAAAATAATATTCACGCCCTATTTTTACTTCACCGGCCTGCAACCCCTGTAATGGTTATTAGCTGCCTGCTGTACCGTTACGGCACGGGAGCAAGAAGTAAGAATGGTGATGATGGAAATAAGGAGAATGACGAATGAAATAAGCATGATGATCCTTTTCATAATGTGTTTTTTTAGAGGTTATTGCAAGAATAGAACGGTAAAGATGTTTTTTTAGTATGGCAAAAAAAACCGCAGCTTGAGGCTGCGGCTTTTACTAAACTTTATTACTAAAAATAAACAATCCGAAATGCTATAACATACACAGAAAATTCTTTTACTACTAAGAACAATAAGTAATTTTCACGGAGTGCACAGGTAAATCCTACCTATGTAAACACAGGTAAAAATCACACCCGTATTTATTACTTTACTTCTTCAAATTCGGCATCGGTTACATTCTCACCGCCAGTGCTTTCGGCTCCTGCTTCTGCATGCCCGTCAGCCCCTGCTTCCGCACCCGGTTGTGCGCCATTACCATCCTGTGTTGCCTTATACATATCTTCACTGGCAGCAGTCCAGGCAGCGTTCAATTCGGTCATAGCAGCATCTATCTGTGGAATATCCTGCGCCTTATGTGCCGTTCTTAATTTTTCTACTCCAGCTTCAATAGCACCTTTCTTTTCTGCAGGAATTTTGTCACCATATTCTTTCAGTTGTTTCTCCGTCTGGAAGATCAAACTATCAGCCTGGTTTATTTTTTCCACTTTTTCTTTTTCTATTTTATCAGTCGCTTCATTTGCCTTTGCTTCATTCTTCATTTTTTCAATCTCTTCTTTGCTCAACCCACTACCCGCTTCAATACGAATTTTTTGTTCTTTACCTGTGCCTTTATCTTTTGCACTCACATGCAGAATACCATTGGCATCAATATCAAATGTTACTTCTATCTGTGGTACTCCTCTTGGTGCCGGTGGTATGCCATCAAGGTTGAACATACCCAGGCTTTTGTTCTGATTTGACATTGGCCTTTCGCCCTGCAATACATGGATCTGCACGCCAGGTTGATTATCTGCTGCGGTACTAAACGATTCGGATTTTTTAGTTGGAATGGTTGTGTTGCTATCTATCAATCTTGTCATCACTCCGCCCATGGTTTCTATTCCAAGGCTTAAAGGAGTAACATCCAACAACAGTACATCTTTCACTTCACCGGTAAGCACTGCACCTTGTATAGCTGCTCCAACAGCAACTACTTCATCCGGGTTCACACCTTTATTGGGTTTTTTACCAAAGAATTTTTCTACTATTTCCTGAACCTTTGGAATACGTGTACTACCACCAACTAATATCACTTCATCTATTTGTGATGTACTAATGTTTGCATCTTTCAATTCGGCTTCGCAAGGCTTGAGGCAACGCTCAAATAATTTATCGGCAAGTGCTTCAAATTTTGCACGGGTAAGTTTTTTTACCAGGTGTTTAGGCACACCATCTACAGCGGTAACATAAGGAAGATTTATCTCGGTTTCTGAAGATGAGCTCAATTCAACTTTTGCTTTTTCAGAAGCTTCCTTTAAACGTTGCAATGCCATAGGGTCTTTGCGAAGATCTATTGCTTCATCAGCTTTAAATTCATCTGCCAGCCAATCCATGATCACTTTATCAAAATCATCACCACCAAGGTGTGTGTCACCGTTAGTACTTTTTACTTCAAATACGCCGTCTCCTAATTCTAATACAGAAATATCAAAGGTTCCTCCACCAAGGTCAAACACAGCGATCTTCTGATCTTTTCCTTTTTTATCCATTCCGTAGGCGAGGGCCGCTGCGGTAGGTTCATTAACAATACGACGAACATTCAGGCCTGCAATTTCACCAGCTTCTTTGGTAGCCTGGCGCTGTGCATCATTAAAATATGCAGGTACCGTAATTACGGCCTCGCTCACTTCCTGTCCAAGGTAATCTTCTGCAGTTTTCTTCATTTTCTGCAATACCATGGCACTTATTTCCTGTGGAGTGTACATCCTGCCATCTATGTCAATACGAACCGTATTATTGTCACCTTTTACTACTTTATAACTCCAATGGCTGCTTTCTTCGGTAACCTCATCAAATCTACGTCCCATAAAACGCTTCACACTAGAAATGGTATTATGAGGGTTTGTTATAGCCTGCCTTTTGGCCGGGTCACCAACTTTGCGTTCACCATTTTTCAGAAACGCCACTACAGAAGGCGTTGTACGGCGGCCTTCATCATTTGCTATCACCACGGGCTCATTGCCTTCCATAACGGATACACAACTATTCGTAGTTCCAAGGTCTATTCCTATTATCTTTCCCATATTGTTTATTTATTGTTTAGTCATTGTTTGTCAATGATTATGCCAACGGAAAAAGGTGAAATAATGTCAGAATTTTTGGCACTGACAGTTATGCCTGATTAAAAAGCGGTGGCGAAGCCTGCCTGGCGACAAGGCCTGCCCTGTTCAAACTGATCAGCTTTGAGGAGCAGTTTTTCCTGTTAAATTAGCTTAGCTTTTATTCATAGATAACCCGTTTGAAATAATACATATCGTTATCAATAATGGGCAAGCTGCTGCTTTTTACAATTACCTGTTTTGATGCAGGGATAGTGAGCTGCTTGGTTCCCTCGGATGTTGTAACCATTAATGGAATGTCCATATTTAAATTCTTTACACTGATATGATAACCATTGCGGGCATTTGTTACCAGTACTTCCATACGGTCGGTTGTGCGCAGGAATAGATCGAACATGGGTTTTAAATTTATGCCAGACCGCTTTGTGAAGAATTGCTCTACCATATCGGTATTTACATTATTACCATAAGTGTATGCCGGGTCAGCTATAAATGCTTTTATTGCAGGAAAGAAAATACTGTCACCTATCAAGTAGCGAACAGAATGCAAAAAAAATGCGCCCTTACCGTAAATGTCGCCGATATATGCAGTTGCTTCATCCAGGTCTTTTCCCTGAACTACCGGTTTTTTATTTTGAAATCCTAAGGCCCCATTTTTAAAAAATTCTATATAACCTGAGTCGCCTTCCAGTTCCCTTCGTGCCAGGCCATCTCCAAAGTTGCAAATACCTTCCTGTATCCAATAGTCTGCCCAATCATTTGCAGTAACTTTATTACCCCACCACTCATGCCCAAGCTCGTGATGCATTAGCCAGTCAAAATCACTTGTACCGAGTTTACTGTACTTAAAATTATTTCCATACGCATTCATGGTTTGGTGTTCCATACCAAGATGCGGCGTTTCGGCCAGGCCAACTTTTTCATTTGCCCATGCATACTCCCCAAAATATTTTTCCTGAATATGCATACTGCGCTCCAGTAACTCAAGGTGATGCGCTGCATGTTGCTGGTGATAACTCAACACATAAAAGTCCATTGGAATAATTTTACCGGAGACAGATGTATAATTCCGGGAAACTTTTTTATAATCGGCCACATTAAATACCAGGCTATAATTATTGATAGGATATTTTGTTTTCCAATGAAACGTAGTAGTATTCTTTTGTTGTTTGGTTTGCACCAATAAGCCAGGGCCGGCAACCACCAATCCTTTTGGAACGGTGATGATCATATCCCCGCCTTCATCCGGCTCATCAGAAGGATGATCTTTACAGGGGAAAAATGTTTTCCCGCCTGCCTGTTCTGCCACCACTGCTACCCAGGGTTTTCCCGTGGAATCTTTTGTCCAGATGAATCCATCATCCCATGGTGGCCTTATGGCAACGTGTGGCTTACCACTGTAGGTTACCGTTACGGAGGTTCTACCAGCGGGGAATTGTTTTGGATTAGTTAGTGTTATCATATTGTCCCGATAATCAAATGCGGTATTCTTTCCATTGATCTTTACCTGGGCTATGTTAAAGGAATCTGCAAAATCAAGCAGGATCTTAGTTGCAGGTTTTAGCAGGTCAAAATCTGCAATGCTAAAGCCGGAAATGGTTTTGGCATTTACATCTATATCCAGGGCAATGGTATAATGTTTCATATCCATGTTGGCCTGTTCGGGTTTTAATTTTCCACCCGATGTTCGCTGTCCATAATTATTTATAAACGCCAGGACAAAAACTAAGCTTAGAATAATTTTCATTGTATTTATTTTATGTGTTGCCTTTGAAATTGCATTCCTAATATTTTATGCCCAGCCATCCGGGCAATATGCTGAATATAAATTTACGTCCTTCTACCAGTTCGCCATCCAATTGTGCATATACGAGTTCGCTTGTTTCTATGCTGATATTTGTTGCCAGACGGGTTTCAATAAAAGCTAAATCCAGGTGTTTTCCTTTTTCAATCACCGGCAAATAGCGTAGCCGGCTAAATAAATTTAAAGGTTTACATAACAACAGGTCAAGTTTTTCATCGGTAAGAGATGCAGATGGTGTTACAAAAAAACCTCCACCCGTTCGGGAAGAATTATTGATAGCAACCAATAAAAATTTCTCGTCATAACTCTTATCGTCAACCCTGATCTTAAAACTAAATTCCTTAAAACTAAATATTTTTTTTATTACGATCCAGAGATACCCAAGATGACCACCCAGCCTGCGGATGGATTTCATTGATTTAAGCACTTCACCATCAAACCCAATCCCGGAGCTGTTGACATAAAACATATCATTACAAATACCGGTATCAATATATTTCACCTGTGCCTGCAACACATAATCAACTTGTTCTTTCAACGGCATATCCTTATAAAGCTTCCAGGCAAAATCATTTCCTGTTCCGGCAGAAAAGACAGATATCGGAATGCTGTTGTCCCTGTAATAATTCAGGTAGTAATTGATGGTTCCGTCACCACCTACGATCCATGCTTCTGTAAAATGCTTTAATGTTCCTGGCCAACTTTCTGTAAATAAAACATGTTCAATATTTTTCGATAGCAGGTTGGCATGTATTTGTTGCCCCACTTCAAAAGCTTTCGGGGTAGTTGCAGCAGGGTTCACAAGTATCGCAATCATCTATAACAGTTAATTGTCAAATATAATTTATTTGCCTATACAGCTCATTTTCAAATTGATAAGTGGGGCTGGAACATTTTTTGCACCATAGCATATTAAAATTTTGAACATGAAGACCAGCATTGCATTTTTGAGTGTAGCATTCATTGCTTTTGTAACCATCCTGTTATTAAAAAAGAGAAATGAAGAGGGACAGGAAATGTTTAACCAGGTTGCAGATGAAGGTTATGAAACTGCCCATGATATTTTGTATCCAGGCAAAAGGCATTCATCCCGGCATTTAAGATATGGCCCGGTACTACCCCGCTCCCGCTACTGATACCCTGCATCGATTTTATATGCTATGATAGAAAGGTTAAAGCAACACCAGGAACAGGTTAAAAAAAATATTACATCACGATGACAGCTCATCAAAGTAAGGATAAAAGAAAAAATGTTTTTGATGTGCTTCCGAGAGCAATTGCAGGTTTTAAAAGAAATATAATTGACCCTTACCTGGGCGAATCGCTGCCAGAAACCAGCCAGGAAAAACAACCACTGAGGAGAGAAATATTTACCAGCTACCAACTGGAACAGCATGCTATTGCGCTTGCAAAAAGATATAAATTACTTGATAAAAAACCGCCGGAACAGTTACTTAAACGGCTTGCCGAAAATGAAGAGATATTACTGGAAGTATTTGCGCTGCTCACCAGCCAGGTAAAAAATAATGTTCGGGTATCCCCGGCTGCGGAATGGATGCTTGATAATTTTTACCTTATTGAGGAGCAGATCTACATTGCAAAAAAACATCTATCAAAAGGTTACAGTATCGGGCTGCCACAATTGGAAAAAGGTTCTTCAGCCGGCCTGCCCCGCATTTATGATATTGCTGTAGAAATAATTTCCCATAGCGACGGGCATGTAAACCTTCGCATTTTAAAAGGCTTCATAAATAGTTTTCAAACTGCTTCCACTTTAAAGATCGGTGAACTCTGGGCTCTTCCTATTATGATCAGGCTTGCTTTACTTGAAAATCTTCGCAGGCTTTCGCTGCAATTATCACTTGATATTGAAAATAAAACATTGGCAACTGAATGGGCCGGACGTATGTGGGAGGCTACAGAAAAAACTCCTAAAAACCTTGTGCTCATTATTGCCGACATGGCCCGCAGTTCTCCGCCAATGGAAACCTCCTTCGTTGCAGAACTCACAAGGTTGTTACAGGAAAAAGGAAATGTGCTGACACTTGCCCTTAACTGGATGGAACAGCGCCTCCAGGAAGAAGGACTGAGTACAACCCAAATGGTGCAACTTGAGAACCAGCAACAGGCAGCAAGCCAGGTTTCTATAAGCAACAGCATCAGTAGTCTCCGCTTTTTAGGAACAACAGACTGGAGACAATTTGTAGAAGACACTTCGGCTATCGAAAAACTTTTGATACAGGATAGCATATATCCACAAATGGATTTTCAAACCCGTGATCAATATCGTCATGCAGTGGAAACAATTGCCAAGAAAAGCAAGCTGACTGAAGTAGAAGTTGCGAGACTTGTATTAGATGAATCTACAGCTTATACCGGTGACATTCTTAAAAGAAAACATATAGGCTATTACCTGGTCGGCAAAGGAATACAGGTGATAGAAAAAAACGCACATGTAAAATATAATTTTAAGGAAACCTGTATAAGGACTGCCGGGAAATACCCTATGTTGATGTATGTAGGAACGATCATCATACTTAGCCTCATTTTTACGTCGACTTTTATATGGTCTGTATTTGGAACTCATTTGTTGCATTGGCGGGTCGGTGTACTTGCTATCCTGGTTTGCCTGGCATTTTCGCAGCTAGCCCTTACACTCACAAACTGGCTTGCAAATATTCTGGCAAGTCCCTGCATGCTTCCAAGGATGGATTTTTCAAAAGGCATTCCTGCCGAATATTCTACTATGGTAGTAGTTCCTACAATCATCAGCACAAGTGCCTCCATCAATCTACTGACTGAAGATCTTGAAGTAAGGTACCTGGCCAACAGGGATGAAAATGTTTGTTACGCATTACTAACAGATTTTCCTGACTCAAAAGCAGTCATAAATGATGATGATGAAATTCTTCTTAATTATATAACAGACAAAATAACCGAGCTCAATATTAAGCACCAGTTTGCACCTAATGAAAAATTCATGCTCTTTCACAGGCCACGCAAATACAATTCAAAAGAAAAAAAATGGATGGGTTATGAACGCAAACGGGGTAAAATCGGCGACCTGAATGCATTACTGATTGAAAATATAAAAGAACCTTTTTCACTGATACATGCAGACGAAAATATTTACAAGCAGGTTAAGTATGTGATCACACTAGACACGGATACTTTATTACCAAAAGACGTAGTGTGGCAAATGGTGGGCACCATGGCGCACCCACTGAACAGGCCTATTTACCATGAAAGAAAGAAAAGAGTAACGGAGGGTTATAGTATTTTGCAACCCCGTGTTTCAAACAGTTTACCAGGAGACAATAGCAGCATGTACGCAAGAATGCATGGGAATGAACCAGGCACAGATCCATATACCAAAGCAGTTTCAGATGTGTACCAGGATCTCTTCAGGGAAGGTTCTTTTATAGGCAAGGGCATTTACGAAATCGCATCATTTGAGCGAACATTGAAAAACCGTTTTCCAGAAAATAGAATCTTAAGTCATGACTTGTTAGAAGGTGCTTATGCAAGGTCGGGACTGATTACAGATATTCAACTGTACGAAAATTATCCATCCAGTTATTTTGCAGACGTTCAAAGAAGATCCAGGTGGGTTCGGGGTGATTGGCAAATAGCAGCATGGCTAATGCCATGGGTGCCCTCTGGTAGCAAGGGTCTCAAAAAAAACCCACTCTCCATATTATCCCTTTGGAAAATTGCTGATAACCTACGCAGGAGTTTTGTTCCTGTTGTATTGTTAGTCATGCTCATTTACGGTTGGTGTTCTTCCAATATGCCCTGGGCATGGTCAGTAGCTGTACTTGTTATATTTTATTTACCGCCTGTTATAAATTTTACCTGGCAACTGATAAAAAAAACAAAAGACATTCTTTTCATTCAGCACCTGTATTATTGTGGTCGCTCTTTCCGGGATGCTGTTCTGCAACAATCAACAAGCCTTATCTGCCTTCCTTTTGAAGCAGGAAAAAATTTGCAGGCCATCCTTGTTACACTAACAAGGGTGCATATAACACAGCGCAACTTGTTGCAATGGAATCCATCACACGCTGTATCACTTCAACCGGTTACTATTGTGCAATCATATAAGAGAATGTGGTTCACCTTACTAGTTAGTTTTCTTTTATTTGCTTACCTGGTAGTAAGCTTTTTGTATTCAATAATAATTGCAATGCCTTTTTTAATTGCTTGGTTCCTGTCGCCATTTGTTGCATGGTATTTAAGTAACCCAACTAAACAAAATATTGCAGATGTATCCCGGTCGCAAAATATTTATTTAAGAAAACTTGCAAGGAAAATATGGAACTTTTTTGAAGTATATGTGAGCGCTGATGATAACTGGCTACCGCCGGATAATTACCAGGAGCAACCGGTTGAAAGAATTGCACATCGCACCTCACCAACCAATATCGGCCTTTCGCTTTTGTCCAACCTTTCTGCATTGGACATGGGCTTCATCAATATAGAAACTTTTATAGAACGAACCGGCAATACGCTAAACAGTCTTATGCGTATGGAAAAGTTTAAGGGCCATTTATATAACTGGTACAATACCCAAACACTGGACCCACTTTTTCCAAAATATATTTCTACCGTTGATAGTGGAAACATGGTCGGGCATTTTATAAGTTTAAAGCAGGGAATTCTTGAAATTCCTGATAAAAAAATAATCAGCGAAGAGAATTTTGAAGGCTTGCTTACCATTTTATTTTTAGTAAAAGAAAATCATGATAAAGGAAATTTGCTATCCAGGTTTATTGAAGATGTAGAAGAGAGTTATCCCGGCCATATTGATGATATTACCGGCTTACCTGCTTTTATGGAAACTTTGGAACTATCTTTTAATGCATGGGAAGAAAAAAATGTAATACCTGTAAATGTTGAAGAAAATGAATGGATAGAAAAAGCCAGGCTTCATATTAATAAATTAAAAAACTCTATTGAATTATTTTTTCCATGGCTGGTATTACTTCCTGTTCCTGAAAAATTCTTAGACCTCATACCCGACTTGCCATCAGTGCCCAGCATCAGCCAGCTTGCAAAAATTGAAGAATTATTGCTGCAAAAAATGATACATGCGTATAAAGATGATAATACTGAAAATGAAAATGAATGGCTTACATCTTATCGCTCTGCCATTACTGCTTCTGCCAGGCAGGCTAAAGAATTATTATTAAAAATAGGCCAACTCATCCAGCGCTGTAATGTTATTACAGATATTGAATATGACTTCCTATATGATAAAACCCAGCACCTGCTTACTATTGGATATAATGCTGAAGAACATAGAAAAGACAATAGCTATTATGATCTACTGGCTTCTGAAGCAAGGCTGGCCAGTTTTGTTGCGATTGCACAGGGTAAAATACCACAACAAAACTGGTTTGCACTTGGAAGACAATTGACCAGCCAGGGAAACACACCGATATTACTTTCCTGGAGTGGTTCTATGTTTGAGTACCTGATGCCTTTGCTTGTAATGCCGAGTTTTGAAAACACTTTACTTGACCAGACACATAAAGCTGTGGTGCAAAAGCAAATTGAATATGCAAAGAAGCGTGGTGTTCCATGGGGTATTTCCGAATCGGGTTATAATATGGTAGATGCAAATCTTAACTATCAATACAGGGCATTTGGTGTACCCGGTCTTGGATTTAAAAGGGGCCTGGGCGAGGATCTTGTGATAGCGCCTTATGCATGTGTAATGTCCTTAATGGTAAATCATGATGCTGCTTATGATAACCTTTTAGAAATGAAAAAGGAAGGCTTTGAGGGCAGGTATGGTTTTTATGAAGCCATAGATTATACTAGCTCCCGCCTGCAACGCCGCCAGCCTTTTACCATCATAAAATCATTCATGGCCCATCACCAGGGAATGAGCTTATTATCTATACATCATTTATTGCTGAACAAACCTATGCAGCGGCGCTTTGAAGAAGACCTGCAAGTGAAATCTGCCTTATTGCTGCTTCAGGAAAGGATACCCAGGATCAGCAGTTTCTATTCACCGGGTGTGCATGAAGCTGACACCAGCATAAGAACATTGGGTATTGAGTCTATGAGGATCATAGATACTCCCGCTACACCAGTTCCGGAAGTACAATTATTGTCAAACGGTCGCTACCATGTAATGCTTACAAATTCAGGCGGTGGTTATAGCCGCTGGAATAATCTTGCCATCACCCGCTGGCGTGAAGATGGGGTATGTGATGACTGGGGAAGCTTTTGTTACATACGGGATCTTGAAAGCAAAGCTGCCTGGTCAGTGGCATATCAGCCTATGCTAAATGCAGGCGAACATTATGAAGCCGTTTTTTCACAGGGCCGTGCAGAATTCAGACGCAGGGATTATTCACTGGAAACGCATACGGAAATAATTGTTTCTCCTGAAGATGATATCGAGATCCGGAGGGTTCATATTACCAACCGGTCACGCAAAAAGAGAATGCTGGAAGTGACAAGTTATACAGAAGTTGTATTGGCAACTCAAGGTGCAGATGAAGCACATCCTGCCTTTAGTAATTTGTTTGTGCAGACAGAAATAAATAAAGAAAGGCGGGCCATACTTTGTACCAGGAGACCAAGATCTGTTGATGAACAAAATCCATGGATGTTTCATCTTGTGAATGTAAGAGATGCAGTGGTTTCCGAAGTGAATTATGAAACGGATCGCAGTAAATTTTTAGGCCGCGGTAACTCTGTGCACAATCCCCTGATCATAACCCAGGAGCAGGCATTAACCAATTCAAGTGGTTCTGTGCTGGACCCAATTGTTTCTATCCAAAACCGTATCAGCATAGAACCAACACGAACAATAACGCTTGACCTTATCTATGGTATTGCAGATACAAAAGAGAACTGTAACCTGCTGGTGGATAAATACCAGGATCGTAATTTATCTAACAGGGGCCTTGAACTTGCATGGACACATAGCCAGGTTATTTTACGGCAATTGAATGCTACAGAATCAGATGCTCAATTGTATAACCGGCTGGCAGGCTCTATCATTTTTGCCAATGATGCAAATCGGACAGATCCTTCTGTGATTATTAAAAACACCCGTGGCCAATCAGGCCTCTGGAGTTATGCCATCTCTGGTGATTTGCCCATTGTATTGGTACAAATTGAAGATTCATCAAATTTAGATCTTGTAAAACAAATGGTGCAGGCACATGCTTACTGGCGATTAAAGGGCCTCACTGTTGATCTTGTAATATGGAATGAAGATCATGGCGGATACCGGCAGGATCTCCAGGATAGAATACACGGTCTTGTTGCTCCGGGTGTAAGTGCAAATTTAAAAGATCAGCCAGGCGGAATATTTATCCGTTCCTCAGACCAGGTTTCCAATGAAGACAGGATCTTATTTCAATCTGTGGCTCACTTGGTAATATCCGACCGGATGGGAACCCTGGAAGAACAACTTAACAGGACTACTAAACCTAAAACTTCTATCCCATTTTTTGTTCCAACAAAATTTCACACATCGCTTGCGCCGCTCACAGAAGAAGAACTCAGCTTACCACCAGATCTTAAATTTTTTAATGGTTTTGGTGGCTTTACAGCAGATGGAAAGGAATACATTTTCAAGACTGATAGCAATAACCCTACTCCTGCCCCATGGATAAATGTATTGGGAAACCCTGTGTTTGGTTCTATTATATCTGAAAGTGGTCAATCATATACGTGGGTAGAGAATGCACATTCCCTTCGCCTAACGCCATGGAATAACGATACTGTAGGTGATCTGAAAGGAGAAGCATTTTACCTGAGAGATGAAGAGAGCGGTAAATTCTGGTCACCTACTGCATTGCCCTGTGAAAGCAACTATCCTTTTATAACACGTCATGGATTTGGTTATAGTGTGTTCATACATTTCGAAGATGGCATTCATACAGAGCTAACAGTTTTTGTGGATAAAGATGAACCGATAAAATGTATTATTCTAAAGATCAAAAACAAATCAACCAGGGAAAGGAAAATAAGCGTTACAGGATATGTAGAATGGGTACTTGGTGATATAAGATCCAGTAACCTGATGCACACAGTAACAGAAATGGAGAGCCGAAGCGGTGCTGTGCTTGCGAAGAATTCTTATAACGCAGAGTTTCAAAACCGGGTAGCTTTTTTTGATGTGGATGACAGCGCCAGAACCTTTACTACAGATCGCAAAGAATTCATTGGCCGCAATGGAACACTTGCTAATCCTGAAGCCATGAACAGGGCAAGGCTTTCTGGTAAAACAGGAGCTGCACTAGATCCCTGCGCTGCGATACAGGTGCGGTTAAATTTTGCAGAAGATGAAGAAAAAGAAATTGTATTCCGGCTTGGAGCAGGGCGTGATTACACCCACGGGCTGGAACTGATTCAAAGGTTCAAAGGCCTGGATGCGGCCAAAGAATCTTTGCAAAAAGTACATAACTTCTGGAATGATACTTTAGAACAAGTGCAGGTATACACAAGTGATGATGCCTTGAATATATTGAGCAATGGATGGCTAAATTACCAGGCACTTGCCTGCAGGGTTTGGGCAAGAAGCGGTATGTACCAGTCAGGAGGGGCATTCGGGTTCAGGGACCAGCTGCAGGATGTTTTATCATTGGTTCACACAAAGCCTGAGTTGCTTAGAGCCCAGATATTATTATGTGCTTCCCGCCAGTTCAGGGAAGGTGATGTACAACACTGGTGGCATCCGCCTTCCGGTAGAGGCGTTCGAACAACATGCTCTGATGATTACCTGTGGCTGCCATTTGCCGTAGCCAAATACATATTCACCATTGGTGATGAAAATATTCTTGACGAAGAAGTCTATTTCCTGGAAGGGCGCATGCTTAACACCGGGGAAGAATCTTATTATGATCTTCCAATAAGGTCAGATCATAAAGCGAGCCTTTACCAGCACTGTGTTATTGCCATTGAACACGGATTACGTTTTGGTGAACACGGTCTTCCTTTCATAGGATCTGGTGACTGGAATGATGGTATGGACAAAGTAGGCAATGAGGGTAAGGGTGAAAGTGTATGGCTGGCATTTTTCCTTTTTGATATCCTGAAAAAATTTGAAGAAATAGCAGCCATAAAAAAAGATGATGGATTTGTAAAAAAATGCAAAGAGCAGGCAGATCTTTTAAAAGAAAATATTGAAAAGCATGCATGGGATGGAGAATGGTACCGACGTGCTTATTTTGATGACGGCACTCCATTGGGGTCAAAAGAAAATACAGAATGTAAGATTGACTCTATTGCTCAAAGCTGGTCAGTTTTATCTGGTGCAGGCAGTGAAGACCACACAAGGATCGCTATGGAAAGTGCAGCTACACATCTTGTAAAAAAAGATATCGGCATCATCCAGTTATTTGAACCTCCATTTGATAAATCAGACATGAACCCGGGATACATAAAGGGTTATGTCCCTGGTGTGCGGGAAAATGGCGGGCAATACACGCATGCAGCTATATGGCTGGTGATGGCTTATGCTTCCATGGGTGACAGGGAAAGAACCTGGGATCTTTTGCAGATGATCAATCCATTGAACCGGGGAAAGAATAAAGAGAACATTGCTGTGTATAAAGTGGAACCTTATGTAATAGCAGCAGATGTTTATGCTGAGCCTATGCATAAAGGCCGTGGCGGATGGACATGGTACACAGGTTCATCCGGATGGATGTATCAATTGATCATTGAATGGTTTTTTGGAATAAAACGAAGAAACAGCAAGCTCTATTTAAAGCCTTGCTTACCGCCCGCATGGCCTTCGGCAAAAATTAAATACCGCTTCATGGAAACAACTTATCATATTGAGATCATTCAAAATAATAAAGAACAAAAAGGATTTGTTTATGATAGCCGGCAATTAGAGGAAGATTTTATTTCAATGGTGGATGATAAGCAGGACCATGAAATCATTTACTATGTTTAATCATGGTACACTGTTCCTCTTGAGAATAATATATTAGGGATAATTCTTTAACCGCAAAGAATCACAAAGATTTTCGCCAAGTGCGCAAAAAAATAAGATTAGTAAAATCCTTTGTGTTCTTTGCGTTTTTTACTTTGCGCCTCTTTGAGGTTAACAATAAAAATGTCTCATGCCTATTTTAATTAAATACAAGAATAAACAACATTTAAAAACAAAAACTATATAACAATGAAAGCAACATTAATTACAGCAACAGCAATCACCTTATGCTTTTTTATTTCATCCTGTAAT
This sequence comes from Ferruginibacter sp., assembly GCA_039920245.1. Taxonomy (GTDB): domain Bacteria; phylum Bacteroidota; class Bacteroidia; order Chitinophagales; family Chitinophagaceae; genus Ferruginibacter. Next base: position 17,035 of record JBDSEE010000116.1, on the reverse strand, counting down.
GATAAAAGAGATAGCAGCACCTCAACGGCAACAGAGACTACTATAAAAGATTCTGCTGATGCTATGGCAAACAATAACAATGCTCCAACAGTTGACACAGCAGGCATGGCTTCGGCTTTTATAATGGATGCTTCCAAAGGAGGAATGATGGAAGTGGAGCTAGGTAAAATAGCTCAACAAAATGCTGCAAGTAAAGCAGTAAAAGATTTTGGTGCGATGATGATAAAAGACCATGGTACGGCAAATGATGAAATAAAGGTTCTTGCCAGCCAGAAAAATGTGATTGTAAATGATGATCTTGGAGAACACAAACAACAGGTAGATGATATGCGTGCTATGAAGGGTTCAGCCTTTGATAAGACATATGTAGACATGATGGTTGAAGATCATCAAACAGACGTAGCTAAATTTGAAACCGCTGCAAACGGACCGGATGCGGCAGTAAGCGCCTTTGCTACTAAAACATTACCCGTGTTAAGGAAACATCTTGGAGCCATTAAGACCATCCAGGCTGGGATGCAGAAATAATAAGAACGATATACATAAATAAAACAGGGCTTCATTTAGAAGCCCTGTTTTTATTTTACAGACATGATAATTTATTGCGGCAAAAGTACTTTATCTATAATATGAAAAATGCCATTCACTGCAAGGCGATCTATTCCTACGGTGTTTGCTGTGTAACTAAATGGTGGTTGTACCGGAAAGGAGATTAAGCTTCCATAACTTGAAAAGGTTAAAGCAGAAACAAATGGCCCTGCATAAGTTGCCTTTGCAAGAATACCAGGATGTACTGCAACACCTGCATTCACCAATGTTTTTACAAAAATGGGAGTGGCAGGAAAGTTCACAGAAAATGCACGATAAACCGGCTGAAAAACAGGTATAGCTGGATTAGTACTTACATCCTTGGCCAAAAAATGGTATGCCATAATTCCTTTAACCTGGGCAGTTGTAACATTATTTGTACTTAAAAAAACAGGGCCTGCAGCAACGGCGCCATTGCCTGTTGCGGTAGCTATCGCTGTATCAGTTGCGGTATAAGGCTGAGGGCGTGAAGCAAGATAACTCTTGAATGCAAGCCCAAATACAAGCGTTTGAAAAGCTGCATCATTTGGTGCAAGCACAGTCATATTTACAACTGGATAATTTAGCAAGGAGTCGAGCTTGCCCAACCCTACCTGGCCGCTATCAGCCCTGGCAATAGCCGCCCTGAAATAACTTAAATTACTTACCCTGGCAATAGTGTCTTTCAAGACCCTTGAGGGCGGAGATACAACAAAAGCAGTATGATGAATTATACCATTTGCAACCACAGCATCTACTGCTGTAAGTGGTGCGTTATTGTAATAAAAAGTAGTTCCTGTTGCGCCGGACTTAGATGGAAAGGAAGTCATACGGACCAATGGATTTGTGGGATCTAAAATAATATCCGTTGGCATTTGCAGATTTGGAAAAGGATGGATGATTTTAGATGTAGGCAATGACTGGGGAATCATATTGTATTTAACTATTAATGCTAAGCTTGTAGCAGGCAAAGCCGCTATAGTGGCATTTGCTGAGGCAAGTGAACCTCCGAATGAAGCAATCACAGCGGCATTATCAGGCACAAAAAGGGTGTAACTGGATGTAACGTTACTCAGGGCAGTTACCATCCCCGCTTTTACTATTATCTTGTTGAACAAGCTATCTGAAGGATTAGCAGCAAGGGTGGCAGCAATGGTAAGACCAGAAGGCACAATAGGTGCAGCGCCTAAAATTTCTTCCGGTGCTTTATTACAGGCACTAAAAATAGTAATGGCTGCCAGAGCTGCAAAGGCCGATGTTTTAAATTTATTTTTAATTGAGATCATAATGCAAGAATTTATTTTTTATAATAGAACCAGGTTATTAATAGATATTGTATCCAAAACTCAGATAATACAAACCGCCCACATAAGAATTGCCGATACCGTTGTAATAGTATTGGTTCAACAGGTTATTGGCTCCCAGTTTCAATATTGATTTTGTAGAGGGGAGTTTATAACTGATCTGTGCATCCACTGTTTGAACAGACGGAACGTTTCCACTTCCTAGATCACCCTGGAAATAAAATGCATCCTGCCAGCGATAAGCAACATTAAAACCCATTCTCTTATCTTTTCCAAAGCCGGTATTACCAACCGAAGCATTGAGTTTGTATTTAGGTGAATTGAAAGAAGTTATCAAGCTTGATTTTCCATTTACCAAATCCTGTTTTAGATTATCAGATGCAGCATTTAAACTGATGGTGAAATTAGCAGGAAGACGATAATCAAATCCTAAACCAAACCCGTAAGTTTTAATTTTTTCAGTTGCATTAATTGGAACAGAATATATCTGGCCATTCAATGTATCTGCTTGCGTCACTGTTGCTGCACCAGTTTTGGATTGTACTACTGTTCTACGGGCAAGAAAGTCAGTGAACTGCCCATAGTAGCCATATACATCTATAAGTAAGCGCTGGCTTAATTGCAGGCCTTTATATCCTAACTCAAAAGAAGTAAGTGATTCTGGTTTCAACTGTCCAAAATCCTGCTTTACATTTTTATTTGATAATCTTAAAGAATCCCTATCATACGCAGGGTTTGTATCAAAATGATATATCTGCCTGAAGGCTTCATTACCACCAATTAATTTATAGGAAACCAGGTCAAGGTTTATCCATTGCATTTGAGTAGAGGGGAAACGATATGCAGTTTGATAAGACAAACGGATATTATTGTTTGGCGCAACGGTATAAACGGCGGTAACTCTTGGTGTGAAACGACCATCAAAATTCTCATTTTTATCATAACGACCGCTGGCTGTAAGTTTTAATGCATCAGAAATTTTTTTGGTAACCTGCGCAAAAGCACCAAATTCATTAATGCTTATTGAACCTGCTGTATCTGCAAACAAAGTACCTTCTGATTGTAATACATATTTTTTTACATTAGCACCAACAAGTACATCTGCGAAAGTTCCGGTATAGCGAGACAAGTTGTAACTGCCTTCTACATTGTACAGATCTGTCCTGTCGAGCAGTGCACCACCTTTTGGAACCGGTATTTTTCTTACGGTATTATAAAGGGTATTAAACTGGTCGCTTCCTACTTTTGGACGTCCTACATCCGCAACAGCTCTTGCTGAATTGTGCGCATCAGCATCAGACAAACCAGCTAATTTATAGCTTAAGAAAGCCTGCCCATACTGTGCATACCATCCTGAAGAACCACCACTTACCTTCCATGCTTCATTGAAGTTTTGAGTAGTAGCCGCAAGGTTATAAGACTGGCCGGCATTTTCCTGTGTTGTATATGCACGGAACATCCAGTTTTTATTCAATAATTCAAACCTGTACTGGCCCATTTTAAAATCTTTGATGGAATACCTGGAAGCACCGGTATAAATGGTGTTTCCTGTTCCCCAATAACCTGCAAGAACAGCTTCAGTACCTGAATTGATCTTGTAGTTTAATGAACCTCCCAGTTTAAAATTGATAGTATTAGGATCTATTAATTCTTTTTCAGTGTATCCGGTACGGGAAACATTAATCGGGTTTCCAGTAAGTGTACTTATATAAGGAGCAAGAAAAGGAGCAGCTCCTGCTATACCATTCAACACCTGGCGCAAATCGGCTGTAGTTTCATCTCCGTACGAGTTTATTCCATCATAATTCGGATCAGTCGATCTAGATCCTGGTTTTAATACCCCAGCCGAACGGTCATAGTTTCGATAATCAATACCTATCCAGTCTTTAGCTTGCAATAACTCTGTTGTTATTTTAAAAGCAAATTTTTCAGAAACTTTTTTACCCCATCTTAAAGCCCAGTTATTATAAAGACTTGCAGGACGCTCAGAATGATCCGTATGCATTATACCTTCTTTTATAATAAATGATAATCCCTGGTATTTGAAAGGATTTTTACTGGTCATGAGCATAGTTCCGTTCATACCACCAGATCCATATAGTGCGGATGATGCACCGGATAATAATTCTATATTATCAATATCAAGTTCATTTAAACCCACAATTGCTCCTACAGAAAAGTTTAAGCCCGGAGCCTGGTTATCCATTCCATCTACCAATTGGTTGAACCGAACATTTCCGCTTCCGCCAAAGCCACGGGTAGTAGGCGTTTTAAATGTAAGAGAAGAGGTGGTTATATCCACGCCCTTAAGTGTGCTTACAATATCATAGAAATTTGCGGAGGGTGCATTTCTAATGTTAGCGGCGCTGATCCTTTCTATCGATACGGGTGATTCCAGGATTCTTTCCGGTACACGGGTAGCGGATACAACTACCTCCTGCCCCAGGGAATTAGAAGGAATAAATTCAACTTGCAGTTTTGTGGAAGCACTGCTAACTGCAACTTCTTTGGGCTCATAACCTATGGAAGTAAATACCAGTGTAATAGGTAAACTCCTGGCAATAATGCTGAAATTTCCTTTGTCATCGGTGAATGTTCCTGCATCGGAACCCTTAATAGTAACTGAAACAGCGGATGCATTTTCTTTGGATGCACTATTTCGTACATTTCCGCTGATGGTTACATTTTGAGCCATGGCGGCAAGTGCCATTAAATTGGCTAAAGTCAATGTAACCAAATAGCTTTTAATTTTTCTCATATCTGGTCGTTTTGGTTTTTTAAATTAAGGCAAAATAAGCATAGTTATCTTGACAGAAAATTTAATTTTTTCACCCTCTGTTGAAAGTTTCATCAACGTATAAAAATTTATATCATGCGTTGGCAGTACTTTGCGTTATGGCATTATTTCAGTTTCCCAAACAAACAAATTTTTATAGTGGTAAAGTAAGAGATGTTTATTACATCGGCGGTGATTTATTGCTAATGATTGCAAGCAATAGGTTATCTGCATTTGATGTAATTCTGCCCAGCGAAATTCCATTCAAGGGCCAGGTTTTAAACCAGGTTGCATCTTATATGTTGCAGGCCTGTAGCGATATCTGTCCCAACTGGCTTATTGAAACACCAGCACCTGATGTTAGCCTTGGATGGAAATGTGAACCCATAAAACTGGAGATGGTTGTAAGGGGCAATCTTACTGGTCATGCATGGCGTACCTATCAATCCGGCTGTAGAATATTATGCGGCGTTACACTTCCAAATGGTATGAAAGAAAACGATTTTTTTCCAGAACCGATTATCACACCAACCACTAAAGCATCAGAGGGTCATGATGAAGATATAAGTGAAGCAGAAATAATTAACCAGCACTTAACTACCGAGGAGGACTGGAACCAATTGAAAGTATACAGTTTGGCCCTTTTTGAAAAAGGAAGGCAACTGGCTGCAAAGCAAGGATTGATTCTGGCAGATACTAAATATGAGTTTGGAAAGAAGAAAGGAAAGATCAACTTAATGGATGAAATACATACGCCTGATTCCTCCAGGTATTTTTATGCAGATGGATTCAAGGAACGTCTCGAAAAAAATGAGAAGCAAAAACAGCTAAGCAAAGAGTTTGTAAGAGAATGGCTAATAGAAAATGATTTCATGGGTAAAGAAGGACAAAAAATTCCTGCAATGAGTGATGAGTGGATCAATACCATTAGCAAGCGTTATATAGAATTATTTGAAAAACTTACAGGTAAAGATTTTTTACCTTCAACACTTAACGCAGAACAGATCAATAAACTTATTCTTGTAAGCCTGCATAAACTTGGCATAAGCTAATGTAGAAATTAGTACTCGTTTAAATTTTAAAGAAATCCTGAACAATCATCTCCTGCGCCCATTCCTTAAAGCATCGTGCCTGTTTGAACTATATTTTTAGCCAAACTTTATTAGGGGCAAATTGTTCACAATAACCCAACACTTTACAATTGACAACTTATTGGCATAGGTTTTGAAAAAATATAAACAACCAGTAATAAAGCTGGAATTATTTTCTAACTTTTAAATTATTCAACATGTCAGGATTACTTTATACCATTGCAGTGATATTAATCATTGCCTGGGCAATTGGGTTTTTAGGTTTCCATGCTGGTGGAATTATTCATATTCTGTTAGTAATTGCGGTTATAGCAATTATACTCAGATTAATTTCTGGTAACAAGCCCGTTTAATTATTAAAATACTGTTTTTTAATATGATTAATGAGCGCAAAATGATTAGTATTCTTGTAGGCACTTTTATGGTTTCAATGGTAGGTCTTTTAATCTGGACTTACAGAAAACAATCTCTGCTTGCAGGTAATGATCAAACATCAGAAGAAAATTCAGATTATGCAACTAACGATGCAACAGTAAAGAATAAATTATTTACCGTGCTCAGTGATACTGAAAAACGTATTTCGGAAAGCATCAGTGACATTGCAAACAGGAAAAAACAAAGCAAGGGAATAAACCTGGAGCCTGGGACATTATTGTAACGGAGCTCATTAAAATAAAAAGAGGCTTTTTAAACGGAGCCTCTTTTTTTTAGGTTTAAGGAAGCCGGTGTCGCAACTTTTGTTTCGATTTATTAAAGATCATTTTTCCTTTATCCAATCCTTTCCTCAATTCTGCTTGTACTTCTTCAGGCAACGAGATTATTTCTTTACATGCTTCACTGCAGCAGTCAGTATATTTTTCTGCACAGGCACTGCATTGTATGAATAACAAATGGCATGCTTCATTTTTACAGTTTATATGAGTATCGGCAGGCATTCCACATTGATGGCAACTTGCAATTATTTCATCGGTAATCCGCTCCCCCAGCCTGTCATCAAAAACAAAATTTTTTCCATGAAATTTATTAGGCAGATTTTCCTGCTTAACCACATTTGCATAGTTGATGATACCACCTTCAAGATGATAAACATTCCTGAATCCTTTATGTAGCATATATGCACTGGCTTTTTCACAGCGAATGCCGCCTGTGCAATACATGATGATATTATTTTCTTTTTTATCCGCCAGCATTTCGGCGGCCATTGGTAATTGATCCCGGAAAGTATCACTTGGAATTTCAATAGCATTTTCAAAATGCCCAACTTCAAACTCGTAATGATTACGCATATCTACCACAACCGTTGAAGGGTCCAGAGTAAGTTTATTGAATGCATCTGCAGAGACATATTTGCCTTTATTCTTCATATTAAAAGAATCATCCACAATTCCATCGGCAACAATCTTTTCACGCAGCTTGATCTTTAAAACCCAAAACGATTTACCATTATTATCCAAGGCAATATTCAGCCTAACATTATTTAAATGGTGAAATGAAAACAAAAATTCCTTAAATAGTTCAATATTTTCTTCCGGCACATTTACCTGTGCATTGATACCTTCATGTGCTACATATATTCTTCCGAATACATTTAAAGCATTAAGACCTTTATATAATTCATCCCTGAATGCTAAAGGATCTTCCACAAAAAAATACTGGTAAAAAGAAATCGTAATGCGATGAAAAGTCTCCTGGTACAGGCGCTCTTTGAGTTCTGCCTGTGAGACACGATTATGTAGTAAAGCCATAGTAATTTATTTGCGGATGCTTGCAGGGCAAACCAAATGAAGTGCAAAGATAAAAAAAATTGTTGAGTGATTTAAAACTGTAAACTCACTTCATTGGTGCGCCGGTTGGTTTTTACGGCTCCGCCAATGCTGCCACCGGCACCGATCCTGATACCTGTATGTCCTTGTTTGCCATTCTCATAAGCGGCTACCACATCAACCCTGAAGATCTTTAAAATGTTTTCGAGACCTGCAAATACTTCTACATAATTATTATCCTTGTTTACTAGAAAGGCATTACTACCTGCTACAAGATTCCAGCTTAGCTTCCTGAACAAAGGGATTTTATTTGTTATCAATCCATTGAAGTGATGCTCCACATGTGCAAAGCTAAACAGGGACGCTGTTGTACTGTTTGCATAGTAAGATGCCAGTTGAAAACTATTTACATATTCCGCTGCAGCTAACGATTTGTTGCCATTGAAATGCTGGTAGTCTTGTATGAATACCTCTTTGCGGTTAAGAAAACCACCCACGCCAAATTTATATTTCAGTGTGCCTGCAAGTTTAAGATTCTTATCATCTTCTACAGTTAATTTCCATTTATCAAAATTCACATCGCTACCTAAAATATTCTTAATGCCTTTGGCATAATTTAATGTGAATGTGGGGTACTTGCTTCCAATAGAAATTTTATTATAGGGTAACTGAATGTAGCGTTGCCCTGGCTTGAAACTTATACTTGCAGAAACTATTGCAGCCTGGTGCGGAGTAAATTGTGAAGCTATTTTTTCATTGGGATAATTGGGCGTAATGTTTACACTATCATTTTTGAAAAAAGTAAAATTGGTGGTATTATCAATTGGTACCCGGTCTTCCCATAATCCATTTACCTGCAATCTCAGACCATTTTCAAACCTCCGGGAATAACTTATATTTCCAAACCAGTTCTCATAAGTTTTAATATTATTTTTTCCATAAAGTAAAATGCCGATACTATTTACCAATGGGCTTAGAGGACTTTCTTTATTGAATTCACTTATTCTTTTTCCCCCGGCAAAATACCAGTTATATCGTTTAAGTTTTCTATCCTGCAGTTGTTCCCTTGTACGAAAGTTAAAACCTGCCCATGCATTTAGGTGGGTGTTATTAAGGCCATATCTAAGATGTGGCTGAAATGAAAAATTTGTTTTCAATCCTTTCAGGTATTTGTTCACAGATGCATTCAACTTTAAAGTAATTCCTTCCACTGAATTATATTCCAAATCAGGTATGAGGGGATCTATACGCCATGTGTAGGGATTCGTTTTGCTGTAATGTGTTCTATTGATCCCTTGCCAGAAAATGGCCAGTGGTTTTATTTTTCCCTGCTTCTTTTTCAGAGAATCAATATCGTTTTGTGTGAGCGATGAATCTTTTTTTAACAGGTATATACTGTCTTTTGTTTTGTAGTCTTTCATTTCTTCCGGCTCTAATGGTACAGGTCTAATACTATCCCAATATTGTACGGTTTTTTTATTTACAGCAGTATCATATTTTATAATTATCCGGTCAAAAAATTTTTTATCAAACGAAGGCTTGATTACATAATCAGAATAAACAGACAGAAAATTCCCAATGGCATCTATACCAAACATCTTAAAATTAAAATGCAGCAGTTGATTTTTTACCATCCAGGTATTTTGTGCAACGGGCACATGCAATTGCCTAACCTGTAACGTATCTAATATTTCTAACTGTGCTTTTTTAGTAAGCATCAGGTCAAAACTATGTATGCGCCAATCATCATCTGTAATATTAATGATACCGCTAAATAATGGTTCATACAATCTTCTTGGAGTCACCCGAATACTATTGATAGCCTTCCCGTCTTCCCAAAATGTTCCGAGGAATTTAAATTTGTAAAAGCTAATTGCCCCATCGGCTATGGGAGAAATAAACCCTCTCGGATTTATCCTTTCTGTAAATACCTGTACATTGTTCGTGTACAAACTTATAAAAGAAGGAAAAGTAAAACCAAAGCTTCCACTCCCACTTACCCTGCTGCTTTGCACTTCCAGCTTAAACTTATCCGGCTGTTGTTTGTACACAGTAGACATGGACTCAGATAAATAAATAATTCCTTTCCCAGTTGAATCAACACCCATTTCTTTACGGTCTTCATCTTTGATCTTTTTCCCCATGATTTTTTTGGGAAGATTTCTCAGCTTGATCATATCCTTGCCATACAACTGGCATTGGAATGCATTTACTTTTTTGTTATAAAAATTTCTTTTCTTAATTGCCTGTCGTATAATTTCATAGGCGGGATCTTCTGCACCCGTCTTCACAGTTACTTCTTTTAAGACCAGTTTTTGTTCCGAAAGGATAAATGTAATTTCTGAGTCTTCTTTTAAACTGATCTTCTTTTCCTGTGCTGTATATCCAAGGTGCTGGCAAATAACTGTATAAGTTCCGGACGAAAGATTAAATGAAAACCTGGCTTTATCATTGGCGCTTGCGCCGATACTTGTTCCTTTTATGGTTATAGATGCATAAGGAAGCAGGTCGCCCTTGTCATTAAAAACTGTTCCGTAAATTTTTTGTGAAATGGTTGTTTTGGAAATAAGGAATGTAAGTGCTACTAAAAATATTCTCATAAATGCAGGTTACGACGAAATTAAATACATTCCTGTTAAGTAAAAGTTTAAAGTAAGCCAGTGGCAGACGCCTTGATAAGAAATGAAAAAAGAGTGGGGCTACTTTCTTTTTAGGAGCAGGCTTCCACTAAGTGCTGCAAAGCCAGCAACCACAGCACCTAAGAGGCCTGTAATTACAATCAGCATTATTGGATTGTCTGTTTTAATAACCAGCAATGAAATGCGGTGGGCAAGAATACTATCGTTTGCATTATTAAGCCATGCACTGATGCCGGCCCATAACACGAAGAGCGCAAGAAATGCAGCGAGGTAAGCTTTGCCCGCATGCTGCCGCACCAGCAGCGCAACCAGGAATGCCACGATGGCAATGCTGTACCAGGGCAGGTAAAGACATGCAACAAAAGATAGCAGGGCCGTCAGCAAAAAAGCAATTAAAAACTTCATGAACTATTTTTAAATTATTTTGAAAAATGTATTGTCCATTTTACCCTGGCATCATGAACATCTTCCTGCTTCATCATCCATAAAGTATAATACTTACCGGCTGCCCATGTATCAATAAAATCATCATAAAACCTGCTACCAGGATTTCCACTCTGCCCGCCTGGATACACTGCATAGGCTTCGGTTTGTGGCGTAAGGCTCACTACCATACGCCAACTTGGTCCATGAATTTCTTTTGTTGCATTAATAACATTTGACCCCCCGCCTATCGGTAAGTGTAGCCTGCTAAGTTCGGCCAGCCTTGTGAGGTGATTAACCCTTGTATCCTTGTATTTTGCCCAACTAAGTTTGCCGGCCTTATTTATTGAATCTAATTGTGGTAAAATATATTTGAAAGATGCTGTAGCAATGTCTGCAAGAGTTTCCTTTTGCGTTGTATTTATATTATCAAGGAATTTATACGCACTGTCTTTTAATAGCATTTCCAGTAAAGTACTTTCAAACGGGACTTGCGTGGGAACGGGTGCCTTTTCAAATTCATCGTTATATACCATTGACTTGAAAGCTTTCCAGTAAAGTGTAAAGATCGTTGGCCCTTCTTCGTTCACATCATTCCTCAGGCTCCAGGCCTTCAATTTTTCCCAATACTTTTTTTCATCCGCATCAAAGACTGACACATTCACATTTTTAATAAAAATGGGCATGGCCATTTCTGCAAATACATTGTAATTATCTGTCTGCATAGTTTTCATATCGTCAGGGGTTACCTGTTGCATGGCAGCCAGTTTCCTATTTATAATAAACCCTCTCGGCGATGGATATTCCCTTCCCAAATAATAGGGATAAGTAGAATCCGCAGGGCGCTGGTTGGCACTGCTTACAAAACCTCGCTCAGGATTATATTGGTAAGGCGTTGCACTATCCGGTATCATGCCTTGCCACATGTAACTGCTATCGGTTCCGGGCATAATAAAATCTCCCTGTCCTTTCCATTTAGCCGGCCATTCTCCCTGTGTTCTGATGGCTATGTCTCCATTCTTGCAGGCGAAAACTACGTTCTGCCCGGGGTTATGTAAATGCAAAACTGCCTTCTGGTAGTCGTCGTAATTTTTTGCCCTATTTAATTGATAAAATATCTTCAACTCATTGCTGGGGTCATGCGCCTTCCATCTTACTGCATAATTTTTTTGATTACCCGTTCTGTTGCCACTGTATGTTTTATCAAACATTACGGGACCGAAAACAGTGTAAGCAACGGTATCCATAAAATCCGGCTTACGGGCGATCTTAATATCCTCAATCCTGAAATTGGTCTGCATCCATTGGCCGTTAAAAAAATATTCCTTACGGCTATCGTCTTTAAATTGTATCTCGTAATAATCTTTTACATCCCTGCCTCCGTTTGTAAAACCCCATGCGCATTGATCATTAAAGCCGATGATGATATTGGGCGATCCGGGAAATGTTGCACCATAAGAAGTAAAGTTCGGCGTTGTCAATTGCATCTCATACCATAAAGACGGAAGGTTAAGCCCGAGATGAGGATCATTGCAAAGAATAGGAAATCCTGATTTGGTTTTTGTTCCACTCACCGCCCAGTTATTGCTTCCATTATCAGGGTCTGGTTTGTTGGGTTCCACTGCCAATGCGTTCTTTAAATAAAGTGAATCCGCATCTGCAGGGATCTTCAAGGACTGAACCAATGCAGGGTAAACAGTTCCTTTTGGAATGATAGGATCCAAAGAATCCTGTATTGGTGGATACAATAAATCAAAATCTTCTTTACTGAAAAAATTTCTTGCATTGGTCATTTCAAAATCGCTTTCTCCATGCGAAAGATCGTAAGACATATATTTTAAAAACAATGCGGACCGCATATTTGTCCACGGCTGCGGGCTAAAACCCAGAAGTTTATATTCCAATGGAAGCTGGCTTTCGCTCAGGCTATTTATATAAGCATTTACACCTGCTGTATATGAGTCACAGGTTTGTTTGGTGATTGGATCCTTTTCCATTTCTATTAATGCATTTTCTGCAGCATATACCATTCCCAGGCGACGAAACTCACGGTCATGCTCCAGGGCTTTATCTCCAACTACTTCGCTTAAAGTTCCTGCAGCGGCACGGGTTTGCAGATCCATTTGCCAAAGGCGAAATTTTGCATGCAAAAATCCCTGGATAAAATATGCATCGTTATCATTTTCTGCAAACACATGCGGCACTAATCTCTCATCAAAATATACAGAGGCATTTCCTGTTAATTGCGGGAAGGAAAGTTCTTCTGAAAAATTTTTATTAACGGGTTCTGCATTCTGCCAGAAACCATGCTGTGGCGAAAGGAATGTTCCCAGTGGTATAGGCGTGAGCCATTTAGTATTTAAGATAAATATAAGTGCAAGGGTAAGAATCGCTGTAATTATTGCGGCAAGTAATCTCATATCAGTAATTGTAAAAATGTAATATACGTTTTAGCCACAAAGCTGCAAAAAGCAGCGAAGAAATCTTTTATTTAGCTTTGCCAAAGTTTGGCACTTTGCCAAAGCAGTAAATATTTTTTGCTGCCTTCGTGGCTTTGTGGCTAAAAGAACATCGCTGGCAAAGTTGAAGGAATTATTTTTGTAAAATGCCAACAGAATTATCAGAACATACCAAAAATATTTTGGGCCTTCATTTACCCACCGATCCACGCTGGGTAAACCTGGCAGAAATACAGTTAGAAGATATTCTTACAGATCATGCTTACTGTGAACAAAAAGCTGCTACTACCTGCATTACATTGATCACAAAAAACCCGGAGAAAGACCTGATGGTTGAATCGTTAAGCCCGATCGTAACGGAAGAATGGGGACATTTCAGGATGGTACTGGCAGAACTAAAGAAACGAAATCTGAAACTCGGCCGCCAGCGAAAAGATGTTTACGTAAATAAATTACTTCAGTTTCAAAAAAAAGGTGGCAGTCCCGAAGAACATTTCCTTGACCAGATGTTAACGATGGCATTGATTGAAGCAAGGAGTTGTGAGCGTTTCAAAAGACTAAGTGAAAACCTGGAAGATGAATACATGCGAAATTTTTATCGCCGCTTTATGGAAAGCGAAGCCGGTCATTATACGTTATTCATCACACTGGCAGAACATTACCTCTATAAAAAAATGGTACGTGACCGATGGGCCGAATGGCTTGCTTATGAAAATGAAATTATGAAGAGCCAGGATCTTCGGGGCGACAGGATTCATTAACGCAGCACATAGATGATGCGGAAAGCAATGGGAAATAGGGTATACCAACAGCTTCGTCAATATCTGGCGGTCCAAAGCTGTCTGGTCTCCTTTGCATAAGTAAAGCATATCCTGGTGGAAGATTTTCATACTTTACAAACTTTCGCTTTGCACCAATGCCAATAGTCATTTCTAAATACCAACGGTCATTTTTGCTGATATCAAATAAGGTTCCAGTTAAAATTCCACCGCCAAGTGATGTTGCAAGTGCTTTATAATTATAGTTTCTAAGGGTATCAGGAATTGTAGTGTTTCCAAAATTATTGCTGCCTATGAATCCATACCTCTTCAAACGAAATTCTGCGGCAACAAAATGATTGCGGCGGTGTTTTTTTATCAATTGATAACGGTATTGTAAAATTCCCCGGTAGCCACCGGTTATTGGATCGGCGCCACCATAGAATGGTGATTTAAAAACAGCCGACACTTCAATAAAATATCCGCTACGTGCTGTGAACTGTTGATGATAGCCTATCCCCAATGCCGCCTGTGGCTCAGCTAACGACAATGGATTAAACATCATTGATCGATTATAGCGTTCAGAATTTTTTTTCACTGTTTGCTCCTGGCAAAATACCGGGTGGATAAAATAGCAACAGCAAAAGATTAGCAAATACTTTTTAATCAACTAAAAAAGTTTAATTCATTTGTTAGATCCAGGTAAGAATATTTTTGCAGCATGGATTGAATTAATTGCCTGTGCTTATCCCTGAATTTTTTATGCGCTTCTGAATCAGGATTAAATGGTTTGTGATGATGGGCCGAAGTGATCACATTGATATCTTCCATTATTTTTTGAGACGGCTCGTCAATACATCCCTGGATAAATTTTTCCCAAACATAATTTGTTGCAGCATAGTTGGGATGCATCATATCTTCTGCATAAAACCGGTAATCTCTCAGGTCATCAATCATAAGTTCATAAGCAGGAAAATAAAAAACATCTGTTGCAGTCAGTTTGTGTACTGCCTGAATTAATGCGGCCTTACTGCGGTTATTTTCTATAAATCCTTCACGAAGGTGCCGCACCGGGCTAATCGTGTAAATAAATTTTGCACCTGGATTTACTGCCCAAACATCCTTCATCATTTCCTGTAGTTGCACCACAATTTCTGCAGGCTCCAGCAATCTCCTGTTGAATTTATCTGTTGGATACTTATGGCAATTTGCAACTACATTTTCATAATCTTCCGTAACTGCATCTTCACGCTCATAAACGAAAGCAGAACCAAGGGTTAGCAGCACCCAATCAGCATGTTTTATAAATGCCGTCGCTTTTTCCTGGGAAGTATTTATCAATTGCAGGGATTCGTTTTTATCAATGCTGGAAAATTTACTGTGGTGATTCCAACTGCCCCAAAGTTCATTATAGTAAAACAAATCTTTCTCCCCGTACTGAAAAGGCGCACAATAAGTTTTTATTGCTTTGGCAATACTTATTGGATTGAATAAAATCCCATTAGGATTATCCAGTACCCGAAACTTAGCCTTAGCAAGCTTTGCACCCACCTGCTCCGTAAAACAGGAACCCAGCAACAATAATTTATCAGTGTGTTTTATTTTTTGTATAAAAGGGATTGGTGTAAACTCCGCATGAAATTTCATAAAAGAAATTTAAATAAAGATTTCATTAGCCATTTGAAGGCATTCCTTTAAGGCAGCAGTATTGATACCTGTTTTATATCCCAACGATTCAAAATGCGTTATTATATTTTCCATGTTCATATTACCTACCAATTCACTGCCCGACATGGGGCAACCCCCAATTCCTTTTATGGCACCATCAAAACGCCTGCATCCTGCAAGCAACGCTGCATCCGCTTTTTCCTTCCAGTTATTTGCTGAAGAATGTAAATGCACGCCAACTTCAACCTCAGGAAAAGAATCAATGATGTTTTCGGTTACGGAGAAAACCTGTTCTGCACTTGCCAGGCCAACTGTGTCGGCAAGGGAAATGATCTTAATGCCAAGCGCTGTCAATTTCAGAACCCATTCTTCTACGATACCTTCATTATACAAATCACCATAAGGATTTCCAAAGCCCATTGAAATGTATACAACCAGTTGCTTGTTATTATCCGAACAAAGATTTTGTATTTGGGCTACCCTTTCCAGTGATTCAGTCATTCCGGCATTAGTATTTCTTTGCTGGAATGTTTCTGATATTGAAAAAGGAAAACCTAAATAATTTATTGCATCAAACGAAACAGCTTCTTTCGCTCCCCTTTCATTTGCAACAATTGCAAGTAGGTTGGTTTTAGTATTTCGTATTTCAATATTTGATATTACTTCTATGGTATCTGCCATCTGTGGGATGGCTTTGGGCGAAACAAAACTGCCAAAATCAATTGTATCAAATCCAACTTCCAATAAGGCATTGATATAGGAAATTTTTTTTTCAGTTGGTATAAAATGCAACCAGCCCTGCATGGCATCACGGGGACATTCAATTAGTTTTATATAACTATCATTCATGCCAGGCATTTCAACAATTTACAATTTAGCATTTCTAATTATTTGCTTGCGCCTCTTTGTCTCACCACTTCGTACAAACTGATTCCTCCAGCAACAGACACATTTAAAGATTCAAAATCGCCGGGCATTGGAATATTAAACTGTTCATCGCACGATTTTAAAAGCGCAGGATATATCCCGTGTTCTTCACCTCCCAGGATAATAGAGCAAGGTTCTGTGAAATCTATTTCGAAGGCCTTCTTTTTAGCTTTCATTTCAGATGCATAAACTTTTATGCCGTTTAAATGAAGTGTATCCACCGCTTTCATCAAACTATTCACCCTGCATACAGCAATCTGTTCCAGGGCTCCTGCAGAAGTCAGGATCGCATCTTCATTTAAGGAACCAATACCGCGGTCGGGAATGATGATGGCATGTACACCCATAGCATAGGCACTGCGGGCGATGGCGCCGATATTCCTTATGTCGGTGATCCCATCCAGGATGATTAGTAATGGTGCTTCACCTTTTTCAACTACGAAAGAAATGATCTGCTGCAGGTCCTGGTATTGTATTTTCGAGATTTGTGCTATGCAACCCTCATGGTTGCTCACATTAAAATTATTGAGTTTTTCTACCGGCACTTTATTAATGGGCACCAGGTATTTTGCTGCAAGTTCTTTTATTTCATCAATTACCTCTCCGTGCACCGATGTTTGCATGTAAATACGATCAAGCTGTTGCCCTCCCTGAAATGCC
>JBDSEE010000115.1:0-15526 GCA_039920245.1 Ferruginibacter sp. | reverse complement strand
ATGCTTACATTTTTTTCAGGATCATTTATCTCCTTAATGATCTCTGTAAATGCAGGTTCTAATGCCTGCGATCCACCCGCTCCCAAAAAGCCCCTGCCATTGTTATCCGAATTAATATACAACACCGCTTTTTGCTGTAACTCTTTTTCATGAAACTCTACCCACTCTGTAGAACCCAGCAATCCGGGTTCTTCTCCATCCCAGGCACAATACATGATTGTGCGCTTTGGCTTCCACCCCGCTTTAGCCATTTCTCCTATCGATCTTGCTTCTTCCATCATGGCTGCCTGTCCGCTCAGGGGATCACTTGCGCCATTAACCCAGGCATCGTGATGATTGCCCCGTATCACCCATTCATCCGGGAAATCTGAACCTTTTAATTTCGCCACTACATTATATAAAGGCCTTATCTGCCAATCAAAGTCAAGCTTTAAATGAACTTTATTCCTGCTGGGCCCCACATGGTAAGTGATCGGTAAAGCTCCCCGCCATTCCGCAGGCACTACCGGGCCTTCCAGTGATTCTAAAAAAGGTTTTGCATCTCCATAACTGATAGGGATAACCGGGATTTTTAATAGATTGGCTGCATCTTTCTTGTCCAGTCTTGATGCGTCTTTAGTGGCACCCACACCTGGTGTAAGCGGGTCACCGGGGTATATAGGCATATCTTCAACCGAGCCACGCTGTGCCCCAAACTCTGGCCTGTATGGACCCTTGGGATATACATCTCCCTGGAAATAACCGTCTTCTTTAGGATCACTATAAATAATGCACCCAATGGCTCCATGCTCCTGCGCTACCTTTGGTTTAATGCCTCTCCAGCTTTGTCCATATTTCGCAATCACGATTTTTCCTTTTACGTCAACGCCCATTCGGGCTAATTTATCATAATCAGCAGGCACACCATAATTTACAAACACTAATTCGGCGGTTACATCGCCATCTGCACTCCAGCAATTGTACACGGGTAACTGGGTTGACTCCTGGCCGGAAGTAGCATCTTCCTTTAATGCCGGCTCTTTTAGGGAAGCTTTAAAATATCGGGTTCCTGTCATTTCCAGCACCCTTGTTTTCGGGGTGGGAAACAGCACATAAAAATTTTCAATAGTAGCATCATAACCCCAACTCCTAAATTTATTCAGAATGTATTCGGCATTTGATTTACCACCAGGGGAACCCACATGATGCGGCACGGCAGACATTTCTTTTATGTATTGGCCTACATTGGAAGCGCTAAGATTGGCGTCAAACTTTTTTTCAGCTATAACTTGTGCATCCACAGCCGTTTTATTAAAGCCCAGTATAGAAGTTGTTTGAGCACGGGAAATTGTAAAAGCCACGCAAAAAAAGGTAACCAGGAAAAATGTATATCTCATGTAGTTTAGTTTGGAATGCTTTTATCAAAATCCACGTAGCCATTGCTTTACAATATTATGGAATATGAATTTGACAAACCGATTTTTTTCGGATATGTAGAACGACCCACTTATCTGCAACATTTACTTCGTAGAACCGTCTGTCACAGGCCTTGGGGACCGGCATATTGCATTAATACGCTAATGTGGATAATTATTATAGCACCATTCAATGCAAATTATTTTTTTAAAAAACATCTTTACCCTTGCCTGTGGTTACCAGGCTCAACAAACTTTCCTGAATAAGTTTGCTCCATCCATTTGTGCATGAACCATAACATTCAATATCGGGAACTAATCCCAGGTGATTAAAACGGAGCTGCGTTTTATTATTTATTTCGGCAATATCAAAACTAATTTTTGTTCCAGTCCATTCACTTTTATTGTTGAGAAAACTCAGATTGCTGTCAGTAACAAGCCACACCAGCCTTTGGTTTGGAACAACTTCTATTACCCTCTGTTTAGAATAATGAATATCCTTCATCCGGTAAGTAAATTCATCATCAAGCTTATCAGTACTGCCTTCAATTTCTCCCTGCCACCAGCCGCTAACATTATTTACTGCATTGAATACTTCCGCTGGAGTTTGATCTGCAAAAAAAGTTGTTGTAAAATCCTGTGCTGCCAGTGTCTTTTCATCTTCTGTTTGTGGCTTGTCTTTTCCGTTGGGCTGTCCTTTACCTGTTGTGATTAAACTGTATAAACTTTTTTGAATGTAAGTGCTCCATGCATTTTGACAAATATCATAACATTCATATTCCGGAACCAAACCTTTCTGTGTGAACCGGACTTCTGTTTTATTATCCTTCTCAGAAATCTCAAAAATAATTGTATTGCCCTTCCATTCATTCTTGTCTTTGGTAAAACTAAAATAGTTGTCCAATACCTGCCAAACTACTTTCTTATTTGGAATTAATTCTGTTATTTTCATTTTGCTGCGATGTACATCCTGGTAATGATAATTAAACTCACCATTTAGTTTATCGGTGCTACCTTCGACTTCTTCACTCCACCATCCACGAACATTGTTGATGGCATTAAATACTTCTGTAGAATTCTTATCAACTAAAATGCTGGTTGTAAAATCTGCTGTGTTCATTTTAATAATTTTAAAAGTTTTATTGTTTTGATTATCCTATCTATGTAAGTAATGCTAACTGGCCGGTATGATAAGCCAGGTGTGTTGTTCTGGTAATAATGATATTTAATTTATTACGATGTGGCTCTTTGAGGAAATCATCTTCAGAAACAGCAGTATGTTTTTCAAACCACTCGGCAGATGTTAAGCCTTCAAATTTTTGCTTTAACAACTCACATTGTTTGGTCCAGTAAGTTCTCAAATCCTTTGCTGAAGGAATTTGTTCTATTGCTTTATCAGGAGATTTGATAAAGGGTTCATACAATTCAGGATAAAGCTTTTCGCCCATATTTAATAATACCAACATATCGTCATGCACGGCAATTAGATGTCCTAATAAATATATTCCCCTGTTTTTACCCGGTGCAATTTCATTTTGCAATTGTTCATCGGTGAGGGAATTAAGCAACTTATCCCAATTATTTATTGATCCGTTCCACCGGTCAAAAACCATTTTAATTATTGTTTCATTTGTAGTCATTGTTGTATGAGTTTTATTTTTTTAATATTTTAAGTTACAAATGTATTGTCTATATATCATCCGGAAGGGGTGCAAAATGGACTTTGTAGTGGGTTGATTTGGACATTGATATATTCTATCTTTGCCAAAAAATAATTAATGAAACATCTTACTATATTAGTTCCTGATGGCGATAACAACCTTAGCAGCATTACCGGGACTTATGAGATATTTAAGAAAGCAAATGAATACTGGAAGGCGCAGGGCAAAAAAGAATTGTTTACTATTCAGTTAGCGGGCATTTCAAAACAAGTAGAATACAGCGAGGGATTGTTTACCGTGAAACCACATACCAACATTTCTGGGATAACTAAAACCAATCTAATCATTATTCCCTCATTAAATCATAATTATCAAAAATCGGTGAAGGGCAATAAGCAATTGATTGATTGGATTGCCCAACAATATAAAGGCGGCGCAGAAATAGCTACAATTTGCACAGGTGCATTTTTATTGGCTTCTTCCGGTTTATTGGATGGAAAAAGTTGCTCTACCCATTGGTCTGTTACTGATAATTTCAGAAGTATGTTTCCAAAAGTGAACTTACAAACGGATAAATTAATTACTGATGAAAACGGGATTTATACGAATGGTGGCGCTTATTCATTTCTCAACCTGGTGATCTACCTTATAGAGAAATATTACGACCGGCAAACCGCTATATTTTGTTCCAAAGTTTTTCAAATTGAAATGGAGAGGAATAGTCAATCTGCGTTTACAATATTTACAGGTCAGAAGTCTCACGGAGATGAAATGGTCATAAAGGCACAGGCATATATTGAAAGCAAATTACATGAAAAAATTTCTGTAGATCATATGTCCATCAGGTTCGCTGTAGGCAGAAGAAATTTTGACAGGCGGTTTATTAAAGCCACCGGAAATACACCTGTTGAATATTCACAAAGAGTAAAAATTGAGTCAGCAAAAAAGGCCATTGAAACCAGCCGCAAAACGATTAATGAAATAATGTATGAAGTTGGCTATTCTGATGTCAAAGCCTTTAGGGAAGTATTTAGAAAAATCACTGGAATGTCGCCTTTGGAATACAGACATAAGTACAATAGGGAAGCGATAGTTTAAAAGCAATCGGCACTTTTAGCTCTTTTGCCTGAATTCTTTTCGTAGCATTTTGGAATGTCGGGTGATTGCTTAAAATAACGTAAAGTAATTCGGCAAAGTAATGGTTGTTTGAATATCTCGGGACAGCTGTCAATTGTGAATTGCTTGAATAATATCTTTTAAAAATCGATTCTCTTGGATTGGATACAGGCCTAAACGCACTACCACTAATTTTTCAGAAGGGATAATATATATATCCTGTCCCCCATAACCATCAGCAAAGAACAAATCAGCGGGCAAATCGGGATACCAACGTTTTGAAGTATCTTTTTCATCATAGCCATTCAACCAAAACTGGTAGCCATAATGTTTCCTTTTGTCTGCCAAAGAAGGTTGTAAGCTTTCCTTGATCCAGGTTTTTGGCAGTATTTGTTCGCCGTTCCAGCTGCCATTGTTATAATACAATAACCCGAACCTTGCAAAATCCCTTGCTGTTGCATAACTGTACGATGATCCGATAAAAGTTCCTGAGGCATCAGGCTCCAGTAAAAAGCTGTACGCATTTATTTTATAAAATAATTGTTTGTAAGGGAAGGCAGGATATATTTTTTCTCCCACAATTTGCCTGATGATGCTGCTGAGGATATTGCTGTTGCCGCTAGAATAATTGAACACAGTCCCAGGTGCATATTCCAGTGGCAAGGAGGCAGTATATGCTGCCATATCTCCCTTGCTGAATAACATTTTGGTTACATTGCTGGGCCTGGTATAATTTTCAACAAATTCCAACCCTGTTGTTTGTTGTAAGAGATTTTTTATTGTAATCTTTTGCTTTTTTGTATTTGCCCATGCAGCCACTGGTGCAGGCATATCTACGGACAGTTTATTTTCTTTTACCAAAATTCCAATCATTGCTGCAGTTAGACTTTTCGAGATAGACCAACCGAGCATAACCGTATTTTTATCAAACCCAAGTGCATATTTTTCAGCTATAATATTACCATTGTAAACGATTATTACTGCCCTTGTAAAGGCTGATCGGCCATCGGGCTTTGTTTCATGTATTACGTTATCAACTACTTTTTGTAGTTGCTCTTTAATAATGTTTAGAGAGTTGGATGCAGTTAGTTTGTCTCCATATGGCCAGGAAATACTATCGCTGTTAATCATTGTCGAGGGGGGAAGAAAGAACTGCTGACTCCGTATTTCTGCTTCACCAAGATCGTTGATAATTGTACAACCAATCCCTTTCCGGTAAATTGTTTTTCTTTTTGCTATCCCCCACACAGATCCTGTTACCGAAGAGTCTTTTGCATTTACACAAAATGTTCCTAACGATAATGGAAAACCGGAAAGGTCCTCACCTATTACATCAGCTGAAGTGCGATGCTGGAGATAAACTGAGGAGCATAAATTTTTTGAACCATAACCGCTTATAGCAGGGAAAACAGAAAATGAAAGCCAGATAAATACTACCGTAATAAGGAGTAGAAAAAACAAAATTATTCTTTTAAAATATCTTCTTTTTCGCATAAAAGAGATTTCCGAAGTTTGGATAGCGCCCTGTTATCGGATGCCATATTTCATCAATGGGATTGTAATCAAGATAAAAATTATTTGTGATCGATGCAAGCGAAAACATTTACCCGTCAATTGCCCTTTGTTATTATCTATCACGTATGCTCTGAATTAGCAAGTATTCTTTTACTATCTTATTCATAATCCATGCTGTTTTTATGTAATGCTGCAGAATGGTTTAGTGAAAAAACTATACTCATGTGCAGCCGTTGTGGGTTTTTTCACCAACAACCTTCGTCAGTTGGAAAGTTACATCCCCATAATACAAGTCTTCTGTCCCAGCGGGGTTTTCGCAATGTAGGAAGTAATCCAAATAAACAACCGGGCGGGTTATTATGAAACTACAGGCTCAGGTAAATTATACCTGGCTAATGATTCTAATAAGACAATTCTCTATGGTGATTTTTCTACAGGCCAGGTGTTATTGGGCAAGCCCTCACCTAATGGTTATACTTTCAAAGGCACCCGTACATTGAATGTTTTGGGAGTTATTATTGCCGATAGTATGAGGGTTGCTTTGAGCAACAACTGGGCGGATTATGTTTTTGCAGATGATTATAAACTAAAGCCATTGGAAGACCTGGCTAAATATATCAAAACCAATAAGCACCTGCCTGATGTTCCCTCTTCAGATGAAGTGGCAAGGGATGGCATAGAACTGGGTGCAATGAATGCAAAACTGTTGGCAAAAAATAGAAGAGCTGCATTTGTATATATTGCAACAACAGGATAATATTTCTCAACTGCAAAAACAAAATAAGTTACAGGAAAAAATGTTACAGCAACGGGTTACGAATCAAACTAAATATAATAATCTATTACAACAGCAAATAGACCAATTGAAACAACTGTTGGTAAAGGTAAAATAATTTTCGCCGCTTATAATGTTCCTGTGTGGCCGCTGTCTTGCCTTTGTTGACGTTTTTCGCCAATAACTTTCTTCTCAACAGTTGAAACGACAAAATCGTAGTTCTTAAAGCCATAATACGCAGGTACCAATAAGTGCGCTAAAAGAATTGCAACTTAAATGTAATTTAATGGCTCACAACCATCGGCTAAAATAAAGGTTGCTCAGGGCCGAAAATTAAGAAGTGAATGATTTTACGTGGCTAACTTTTAAATTGTTGTAAATGATGATCAACATGTTTATATACAATCTTACCCGTATTTTCTTTAGACATTGTTCCAAAAAAAGGATGAATGAAATTATCATTTGAAAAAGATTCATATTCACCAATCAAACTGATCCATTTTTCTTTTTCTTCTGCAAAATTGATATCTTCTTTTATTTTAAAATCAGGAACTGTAGGAAGATTTTGTTTTATCGGTTCATCATTTAGCATATTTTTTAACGCCATCTTTCCAAACAGCTTGCCGATAAAAGATTGCTTATAATTTTTTTTGCCTAGGGCCATTTCATCCCATTGAGTACAATGCTTCATCATTTGCGAAACATTCATTTTACCCCATTGCGCAGTACTATTTTCATTTAATGAATTAACTCTTTCTATCAATTCGTCTCTTGTTGCTTTATCAAATATTGATTTCATTTTAGTTGTTTTAAATTTCTTATTTAAATTGATGATAAGTATATCGGCAAACGTCACTAAATATATTTCAACCACCAATTCTTATGCTTCGCTTTATACGTCCCATACCACTTGCAAGGAAAGTAAAGCAAAGCAACAATCGCTATCCACAAAAAATAAATTTGGGTTAATGGCAATCCGCTTGGCAAACCCTTAGGCCGTCCAAAATTCCCAGACGTAAAATCCATCTGCTCCCAGGTGAATCCCTGGAAAACCATAATTACTATCATGATAATATGAATAACGAAAAAATGCAGGAGAAAATAAAATAACGGCACCTTGCCATAAACGGATACTACCTGCAAAAGCATGCCCTTTACTCGTTCAGCTATGGCCAACATCAAAAACATTATACCTAACGTAACCAGGCAAAACACCAGTGATGGAGGGTACTTAGTTACATTCATGAAAGATAGAAAAGTATATAACGATGAGGTTTTATATGACCATGGAACGCTGTCCCCGTAAACATTTACATACCTGATTATGACAAATAAGAACAAAGCAAATGTTCCAATAATTGCTAATAACCTTTGCCTTTTCTCTTGTGCTCTTTCAAAAAGCTTTCCTGCAGCAAATCCCACCAGCATTATTCCAAGCCAAGGAATAGGAGGGTATGCAACTACGAATACCCTGTTACCAATTGGAAAACCAGCAGGGCCAAAAAAAGCCATAATGACTTGTTTCAAAACAGGCGAATCACCTAAAGGTAGGAATGGAGAAAGGTTATGTAAAAAAATGATAAGTAAGCCTAGCGCTGCTATTAACTTCCACGAGGTTTTTAATAACAAGGAAAGAATTATAAATCCAAAGCCAATTGTTGCAATTACCTCGAAGATGAGGTTATGGTATCCAATGTCAAAATATAAAGCAAAATTTACCACAACAAATTCTAAAACAATTAACCACAGTCCTCTTTTAAGCAAAAATGATTTTGTTTTTGATATCTCCTTATTTTTCATAGAAAGATAAACTGATGTGCCTGCAAGAAAAACAAAAGTAGGGGCACATAAATACGTTATCCAACGGGTAAAGAAAAGCGCCGGAGAAGTAGTTGCTAAATTAGTAGGGCTTTGTGTTAGTGATGGCACATGAATAAGGTCACGAACATGATCTAAAGCCATAATGATCATTACAAGTCCTCTTACAAAATCTATACTTTGAATTCTTTTCATAAAATGATCATCGTTTTTAATTTGGTATAGGTATGATCGTTTGGTTAATTTATCATTCAAAATTAATGATAGTAATATCCTGTCGGCTTTACATAAATTATCATGTTACCTGCCAGGTGTAGTAATTTGTATCTTGTTTCAGGAGAAATCCTGTCTTTTGATATAGCTTGTTTGCTTCCATATTATTTTTTGAAGTTTCCAGCATCAAACCCAGGGCATCAGTAGTTATACATAGTTCCTTACACTTATTTATCAATGCAATGGAAATACCTTTTCCCCGATGCTTTTCATCGACAAACAAATCATTCAACAGCCATAACTTCTTCATTCGTGTGGATGAGAAAAGCGGATAAAGTTGAACAAATCCCACCATTTCATTTGTAGAGTTCAATGTAACATAAACTACAGATTCATTCTGACCAAGTCGCTCTGATAAAAATTTAATGGCTATTTCTGCATCAGGCTCCTGTTTATAAAACAACCTATAACTGTTGAATAAAACAGCTAACTCTTCCACATGTTTTAATTCTGCTTTTAGAGTTTTGTACATTTCATTATTTTAGTTTATTGCTTCAAAAGTAGCAACAGCAGCCCTGGCAATAATCCCGTCGACTTTTGAATCTGCACCACTAATACCGATCGCCCCTACAGTTTTACCTTCATGCAGTATCCTCACACCTCCTTCAATAGGCATCGCAGCAGGTAAGCTGAGCACGAGTTGATTTCCACCTTTCAACAGATTTTCATGAAAGTCTGTATCCCTGTTATACAATGCTGCATGCCGTGCTTTCGCAATGGCAATATCAACTGCAGCCAAAGTAGTTCCATCCATTTTATTGAAATAAACGAGAAACCCTGATTCATTGATAATTGCAATAGCAACGGTACATTGATTTTCGATAGCTATCTTTTCAGCGGTAGTTGCTATATTTTTTGCTTCAGATAATGAAATGGTATTGGTTTGTATCATGCATTGTTTTGTTTTAGTATCATGTGTACGGATTTCACTTTGCCTGTACGGGATGCAGAATTCTTAGCGCATTGAATACCGCCTGGTGAGCGATTGTTGCATGATCTTCCATTGGAAGATAATCATAAAACACACGTACCTTTTTATTGTTGATCTTTTCAACCAGGAGGTTAGCATCTATTTCCATCACATGCGAAATCGTACTGGGCGCCAGGCCTTCTTTTCCTGCTGCAACATACACTGAAATATTATTTCTATTAGCCTCCATGTCGCTTGCAGGTTGTTTTAACAATGATCCATCATCCCACCAAAGACTCGGGCTAATGATAATATACTCATTGAACAGCTGTGGCTTTGTAAATAATATTTCTGTAGCAAGAAGACCTCCCAATGACTCTCCAATAATTGTTTTATGTGCGTTTGTTTTATATGTTTTATTGATATAGGGTTGTAATTCTTTCGCAATAAATGTTATGAACTTATCAGAGTGGCCGGCAGTCGGATATCTTTTCAACTCTTCTGCTATTTTTGATGCATAAGTCAGATCCCGTTTTCTGTCAGTGTTGGCTATACCTACGATAATAGATTTTGGAACCCTGTTTATCCAGGAGAAACTATTGAACTGGTACAAGCCTACAATATGAATAAAGTCTTCATCTGCGCCACCATCCAGGAGATATACTACTGGATATTTTATTGTATCAGTAGCAGAATAACCTTCCGGAAGATAAATATTAAGTATCCTGTTTTCGCCTAATACAGTTGAATAAAGCTCTTCCACTGTCCCCAAAACAAATGGTTTACTTTTTTTGCTTACCTGCGCATGGCTAAGCAAAGGCAGTGTAGAAATTAATATACATGCAATAGTTGCAAATCGTATGCTCATAAATTTAATTTGTTTTTTATGTTAAGTAGATTGAAAGTTTATTCATCAACAATGCAATTTACAGTCTCTGATAGTTTTTTCTTTCACACAAATATTTAAATTTAAAATTATCTGCTGTACCTTTAATTTCACTTTATAAACCACGGGTTTTTTTAGTCATTACTTTATTTTCTATCTCATTTATTTGTAAAATGCGCAATCACAAAATCTTAGATGATTACAATTGGAAAATTTTAAGCGAATTGCAATTGAACGCAAGGATCACTACTGTAGCACTTGGAAAAAGAATAAATCTCTCAGCACCGGCAGTCGCAGAACGCATCCGGAAACTGGAAGATGAAGGTTATATAAAAGGCTACCGCACTGTTGTTGATTTTGATAAATTAGGATTGTCTGTTCCCGTTTTCATAAACTTTAAAGCCACCAGGATCAATCATAGTGACATGACAGCTTTAGCAGATAGTATGCCTGAAGTAATGGAATGGCACTCTATCACAGGTTCTCATTGCACTGTTTTAAAAGTTGTTGTAACTACTACCAAAGAATTGGAAGGAGTGATAGAAAGGTTGCAGGAGTTTGGAGAAACAGATACTTCTATCATACTTTCCAGTAATTCTATTCCTAAAATTGTTACCAAGCGCAACCTTAATGCTTCATAATTTCTAAAAGGCTTACTTTGAAGAGCTGCTTTTCGCCCTCTTATTCAGCTTGAGAATATCTTTTTTTTGTTCCTGATATTTTACATCAAATTATTATCAACCTGCTATTGCCGTATTATAAAAATTTCATTGCCATAATTCCTTTCACTTCTAAAGCAATACTTTAAAAATGAAATTGAAAAGTAAGTATCATTCCATTACTCAGCCTGTAGATTTACACGGCAAATAAGATTTATGTACACAAGATTCAAAATATCTCATGAATGGTTTTTAGAAATTAAATTAATTGCGTTCATCTCTATAATAAATACAAATGTGTCGTCATCACTTATTTATCCCTTTAATATTTATTGCCGCTTTATTATTTACAACACAATTCTCTATGGCACAAAATGAGATTCAACATGAAAAAGAAACAACAGGAATTATTGAATTGAGAAACTATATCATTAAACCTGGCCAGCGGGATAGTTTTATAAGCTATTTTGAAAACAACCTTGTACACTCGCAGGAACTAATACATGGTTATCCTTTTGCACGGTACACTGTAAAAGATTATGACGATAACTTTTTTTGGATCAGGGGATTTAAAGATATGGCCACCCGAAGCGCTTTTCTCCCTGCATTTTATTTTGGTGATGAATGGAAAAAACATCGGAGCGTAGCTAACAACCTGCTGGTTAATAACGACAACGTTTATTTATTGAAACCCATAGTCTTACATAAAGACAGCCTTGTTGCTTCCAGCAGTTTACAACGCTCATCAATGATTCCAAAAGAAGGGATTGCAGTTATTGACTTTTATATTTCAAATACAAAGCTTCCACAGTTATTAAAGCTGTTTGCAGAAAGTTACCTGCCTCTTTTAAAAGAAAATAAAATTACTAATTATACATTATGGACCAGCGTGCTGGAGCCAAACGATTTTCCCCGCTTACCTGTTTTCCAGGATAAAGATTTGCTGGTGAAACTTGCTTTTTATAAAGATGAAGCAGATTATGTAGTATCAATGAAAAGGGTGAACCTGAAAATGTCCCCGGCTTTAAAAGCTGACCTCCAGGATGCTATTACCATACAGCACACTTTAATACTTTATCCCACTAAAAAAACAATTACACAATAGGTTTTTTAATTTACGGGATTTCCATCTTGTTGCTACCCTATTACTAAGATTATTAATGACCCGTATAATTTTAAGTAAAACATTATAAAAGCCGTTTATTCCAAGGCGTGGAATATTATACCTTTAGCTTTGAACAACACAATCATTTAATCTCGCTGATGAATAAAGTAATTAACCACTGTCTATGTATTTGCGTTTTATGCGCAGTATTCTTTGTTTGGTTTCCAATGAATGGTTTTGCTCAAAATAATGATAGTGCCATGTCAAAGAAATTAGTTGAAAGAGATGGTACGCATGATTTCGACTTTGAGCTAGGCAGATGGCAGACGCATTTAAGAAGGTTAGCGAATCCTTTATCAGGCGATCCCGGCAGATGGGTTGAATACACCGGAACAACAGTAGTAACAAAGCTGTGGGAAGGAAAATCCAACATTGTTGAATTGGTTGCAGATGGCCCTGCAGGCCACTTTGAAGGGTTAAGTTTGCGCTTGTATGATCCGCAGGCACATCAATGGAGCCTGCATTTCGCCAATGCAAAAAACGGTATGATGACAGCACCGACCCTCGGGAAATTTACAAACGGAATAGGTGAGTTCTACAACCAGGATGACTTTAATGGGAAAATCATCTTTGTAAAGTTTATTATAAAACCGTTAGATAAAGACAACATCCGGTTTGAGCAATCATTTTCTAATGATGGTGGCAAAACATGGGAATTGAATTGGGTCGCTACTGATACCAGGATTAAATAAAAGACGCTTAGCTTGGTTCATGTCATATGAAACAAATACTCTCTGTTGATCAATACGAAGTACATTGATTTTTATCAATGTACATACCAGTTAGTTTTGCCCGTTAAATAAAACAAAGTGACGGTTGGGAAATGGTAGCGATTGTTTCATACCAATTTCCCAACAAAGACTCTCCCAGGCTTGGATGTGGACAGAGGACGTTGCATAGTTAGAATGTTCAAAAAGTAGCCCTACAACTAATTTACAGAAATGCAATTTTATAAAATGTAATAATATTTGGAATATGAAACAACAAAATTGTAATAATGAAACAATACAATCCCGGTTTTTACTTGTAAAAATGAATCTGAAATATTTATTAATCTTTGCAATTTTACTTCTCTCTATTCAAAGCTTTGCTCAAAAGCCTGCCGATTCGATTCTTGAAAAAATGCCAACGGATTTGGAGAGGGACTTTGCACTTAGTTCCATGCCAGCAAATGTTAGCAGGGGAGCTACTATATATTTATTAGACCCTAAAAAAGGTTATTACATTTCACACCAGGGAACTAATGGCTTTATTTGTTTCGTTATCCGTACGGAGTTGGATAGGGTGGAATTCCGGACTGATATTGTAACAGCGATAAGCTTTGATGCAGAAGGTGCGAAAACAATTTTTCCTGTGTATGCAGACGTTGCGGCAATGCGTGCCTCTGGAAAATTTACAGCACATCAAATCAAAGACAGTTTGACCGAACGATATAAAAATGGTTACTACAAAGTGCCGGCTCGAGGCGGACTTTCTTATATGGTAGCACCACTTATGAGAAACTATGAAGGGTTATCACCAAACGTATCAACTTTTAGTGTACCACATTATATGTTTTATGCACCGTACATAACGGAGGCAGACATCGGTGGCAATTCACAATCAGGAGGCCCTATGATTTTTGGAAATGGGAAAGGACCACTTGGATACCTCATAATACCGGTTGGAAAAACAGAAAAGGCAAAAATACTCGATGAGAATAAAGTACTGCTTATGCGGCTTGCGATGTACAGATCAAATTTAAAAATGGAAGGAATAGGGTCGCATCATTGAAGAGTTCCTAATGGTTCATTGAATATTTTTTATCAATAACAACCCTGGCCCTTTGGAGAGTTCCATCTAAAGAGTAACAAAGACCAAATTGTTTTTTGAGAAAATCATTTCAATAGTTTGTATAACTTATTTGTTGGTAAAAAACCATACTGCAGTAGTCAGGCATCCACAATGGCGTTTAAATCAAGCAACTTCTGTCCCAGCGGGGTTTTCGCAACTTAAATATTACCACGTTTAAAGATTTCCTGCGAAACCCTGCTGCTTGCTCCGGCTTCTATAATTTAAAATCAAAAGTGAGAAATCTTTATACTACGGATAAAAAAGGGTTCTCAACTCATGATTCATAAAAGGGGGCGATGCTATGTGAGTCCTTGTACCCTAGCAGAAACTATAAACAACCCAAATTATTTTTTAAGAAAATCATTTCAATAGTTTGTATAACTTATTTGTTGGTAAAAAACCAGTCTGCGGTAGTCAGGCACCAACAAGGACGTTTAAATCAGGCAACTATTTATTGATTGTTTTTTATGATGATATTCTCACCAGTAAAAATAGCAGCCGGTTAAGATAACTTAATAGAAGAATATATTTTCCCCGAGAGGGTAATGAGGCTAAGACCTACCTATTGGTTGGCAAACCATTGAAACATGAAACCTGACATGAAATTATGCGTAGAAAATGAGATAAATATTTCCTAAAAAATGGTCTGAATAAATAAATTAGAATAAAAGATGTGAATAGGTTGCACATAAATAATAAGAGGTGATGGTTTTATACCATCACCTCTATGCTGCCTGCACAAAATAGATCCGGTTAATATTTCTGCACAACAGTGTAAAAGAAACTGTCCGGCGCACTTGTAACTCCGGCTTCAGCCATTTTATCTTTCAGGTCCTTAGAATTCATAAATGCTTCAGCTTTTGTCATATCGCTTATTACAAATGCAACTGTTACAGTATGCTGATCGCCAATAGTGTAACCAAGTGCACGGTCAGTAAGGCCTGCATCTATTCTTGTTTGTTTATGGCTATCAAAAGATTTTTTCCAGGCATCCCAATCTTTTACAGCGTGGGTCATTATTACCCTTGATGGACCATTAGCGCTAACAGTATCTGCCCATTGCACATCTAAGGAAAGGAATTTTGGTGTTCCAATTACCCCGCCTTTTTGCATTGCAACTTTAAGTCCGGGCATTGCAGTAAATTCTTTGGCCTTTTCCGAATCATCCATTCGCAATACCACCCTCACTGTGTTGGAATCTTTTGTGCCTCTTGCTAAAAAATAATTGTGCAACCCGTATACCAACCTTACAGAATCATGGGAATCGTAGGCTACTTTCCATTTTGCATAATTGGCCACCTTGTGGCGGATAATTAAAAGATTGCCGGGCTTGGCAGCCGGCTCCATTTTCGGTGCTGTTGTCATTGCACTTGTGTCTGTAGTAACCGCAGTACTATCTTCTTTTTTTCCATTGTCATTGCAGGAACAAAAAAGAAATGAACCAGCAAGTAGCGTTGCTGCAGGTAAAAATTTAAATTGCCTCATTGATTAATTTTTTAAAATGATAAAATGCAGGAGTAA
>JBDSEE010000114.1:0-2585 GCA_039920245.1 Ferruginibacter sp. | reverse complement strand
GTGTATCCTGCGAAATCATATTTTGCTTCCCGGATCTTATATGATAGATTTGGTAACAGGCATAAAATCGTACAACTTTTTTTTTACAGCTATATGAAATCATCCTTGTTGTTTACATAGGTCTTTTATTTTTCTTCAAAGCTGTTTGCCCAGGAAATAAATTTACAATTTCGATTTTAAAACCTATTTTAATTATTTACCTGCTGAAGATCATGCAACTATTTCCCAGCAGGCTGTTTTTAATACGTTGAGGATGCTATATCCCATGCTAAAAAAATGACATGTAGTCTATGAAAACATTCTGTCCGATAAAGCCCAGTAATAACCAGGAAGAAAAACTGATATTAATACAGTTATCGTAGATGGTAAATAGAATAGTTCCCTTATTTTTGTAGACAAGACTTTAAAAACCAATGAATCGTTTCAAGAAAGTATTTCCTTTTGTCATTGTATGCATAATTGCCATTTCACCGGTAAAGGTATTTGCACAGCCTGATCCCTGTACAGATCCTGATCAACCCTGCCCCATTGATGGAGGCCTTTCCCTGCTCATCGCTGCTGGTATTGCAGTTGGAGCAAAAAAGGCCTATAATAAAAAACGGAAAAACAATACCGTAGAATTATAAGTTGTAGGTTATGGGTTACCAATAAGGGGTTATGATTAGAAATTACCATTTTCCCGATTTTTAAAAAATCATATTTTCAAATTACCATCCATCATCATTAAGTATATTTTCCATTTCATCATCACCTGGTTTTGTGTAAGCTCCTGTAAGCACCTGGTAAGCTTCTATAAAATCATTCAGGAATTCATTATCCCTATGAATAAGCATTGCATTAAGTACGTATGTGTTCCCGGTATGTAGGATGCCCTTCAGTTGGATAAAGCTTCCATCATCATACTTCATGAACCAGTTGGTAAATTTGTGAAAGCGTGCTTTTTCACGTTTGTCACTATTATCGCAAATATAAACCACAGCATTTTTCCTTATATTCAAAAACTCTTTGAGAATGGTAACAACAGTTTGGGCTATACGTTTGTCTAAACCTTTGCTATGAGATATTTCCGGTTTACTTTTTAACTCCAGGTTGAAACCAAAAACCTTCGAGGCTATGCGAGGGTAATCTGAAAAGGGAAAGGAGAAATCATAAAAGTAACAATGGTATTCAAATCCATTTGAAGCAAGAAATGTATAATAATCCGGCTTGAGGGTGATATAATTATACGGTTGCAAATTTAAAACCAGATTGTTTTAATTCTTCAAATGACAAGCCATGCTCCCTGGCATCAGTAAGGTAACGGCTCATTTCAAGGGCGACAACTAATTTTTGAGGACCCTTTAGCTTTTTTGATTTCTCAACAAAATAAGCTGCAGTTCGTTTTTTAAATGGCATTGCAGGGGCTGGCTTTTCCATTTGAGATAATTTTATAGTAAGTTACATCATTTTATATTTTCCAATCCATAATTTGGTTTTCTATGATGGGATTATAAGGCGCCGTGATTTTAATATAATTATCTGAGTACCCTTCTATCATCCCGTTTTTACGGCGGGATTCAAAAAGTACCTTCCTTGTCTGCCCGATATGTTTGTTAGTGAAATTCTGTAACTCCTGGTAGCTTAAGTTTCGTAGTATCTTATTTCGCTTATTGCGTGTTTGGATAGGCACAACCGGCCCCAGTTTAAGTGCATAAGTATTGTCCCTTTCGCTATAGGTAAACACATGCAGGTAGGAGATATCCAGTTGCTCCAGGAATTTAATTGTCTCTAAAAAGTCTTCATCTGTTTCGCCGGGGAAGCCAACGATTACATCCACGCCAATACAGGCATGTGGCATCATGGACTTTATCAAACCTATCTTTTCAGCATATAATTCTCTTTTGTAACGCCTGCGCATTGCGCCCAGGATCTTATTGCTGCCGCTTTGTAAGGGAACATGAAAATGCGGCATGAAATGACGGCTGTTCGCAACAAATTCTATGATCTCATTACTTAGCAGGTTTGGCTCTATGGATGAAATACGGTAACGTTCAATGCCATCCAGTTGATCAAGTTGCTGAATTAAACTATAGAAATCCTCAGCAGGTTTCTTACCATCAGTTGCCAGGGTTCCAAATCCAAAATCACCCAGGTTGATACCGGTTAATACAATTTCTTTTGCGCCGCCGGCAGCTATGGCCTTTACATTTTCCAGTACATTGCTGATACTGTCGCTTCGGCTCTTCCCCCTTGCCATGGGTATGGTGCAGAAACTGCAATTATAATTACAGCCATCCTGTACTTTTAAAAAAACCCTGGTGCGTTCATGTACAGAAAAGGAAGCATTAAAAATATTTACATCTTCTATATCGCAACTGCAGATCCTGGTTGCATCATTCTTGGTAAGTCCCTGCAGGTGCTGGGTAATATTGAACTTTTCGGCGGCACCAAGTACAAGGTCCACACCGGGTATTTCAGCTATCTCTTTTGGTTTTAACTGGGCATAGCAACCGGTAATGACCACCATAGCCTCCGGCGCCTTTCTTTGAATGCGACGTACGAGTTGCCGGCATTCCTTATCGGCGTTATCTGTAACAGAACAGGTA